>JAUMXY010000021.1 GCA_030528885.1 Bacteroidales bacterium
TGCACCCTTTCCGCTATTTTCACATAGTCCTTGAACCGTTTTCCCTGCACAGGGGCATTCAGTTCGTTCCACATCGCCACAGGCTTCTTGAAACTCTGAGTCACCATGCGCACCATCTCGTCACGGGGAGGCAGGTGCGGATGCTCAGGCACCTCAGCCTTCACCATATCGCAGAACGTGCCAAAGTCCTTCTCGCCCACCACCTTGCAGTCAGCCAGCACACGATACACCGCATACCACTGCCTTGCCACCTCCACCATCGGAGCCACCTTCTGAATGGCACGTGACACCTGCACAGGCGAGATACTCTTCTGCTGAGATACCTTCTTCTTAGCCTTCTCGATGAAGTCCATGCACGAACGGTATTTGATACGTGGCACACGCCTGAGGATTCTCGTAATCACACCCACAAGAAACGCATCATCGTGATCTTCCATCCTTATCGCCTCGAACTCCTCATTCTGAGGCACCAGCCAAGGATGCCCCTCCTTGTCCTCGCAGTAGGTCTTGACGGTGTAGTCGCCATCCAGCCAAGCCAACACGACATCGCCATCCATGATAGGCACATCCCTTGCCACCTGCAGCACATCCCCATCCTGTATGCCGGCACCTATCATCGAATCGCCCTTTGCCCTCACCGCGTAATCCTCAAGGCTTGTCAGCATTCTTCTCGGCACCATCTGCTCCTCCTTCACCACATCCCCCACACCGTTCGGCACACCGCACGGCACCTCATTGTCATAGAACGTCATTGGAGTGTCACACACCATAGGTTCCCACCCCAACCGTTCCAAATCTTCAAACAACTTCTCAAAATCAGTTACTTCAGACCTTGCCATGATTATATAAGTTTTATGTATGTTCTTTTCTTTAATTCCGCACGAACTTCACAGCCCATGCGGATTCCATATTGGTAATTTAATAGCATCAGCAGAATCAGTCGATGTCCTGCATTAGCGTTATATCTATATTACTAAATTCTCTTTTACCTGTCACCTTTCATATGTGAATCAGAATCTAATTTCAAAATCAGATTGTTCTCAATTCATTAATATTGATGTTAGACAACAATTCTTTTTGAATATTTACAAATTCTTTTAAGAAACTTTGAGAAATGTCCCAATATTGTTTATACATCTTTCTCATCTTTCTTTCTATTGTCATTTGTACTTTTTCATCGGGAATTGGGATGAAAACAGCATTAAGAAAATCAGCTTCTTGAACTCGCGCTCTAGAAGAAGATGAACCTGTTGCCAGACGGACTAATTGTGATTTGACATAATCAGATTGTAAAATAGCAGACAAAACAAATTTGTTTCTTATTTTTGAATTATCCAATAGTTCTAATATATATGCTTCTTTTGAAATTAGGACTTCATTTATTTCTTCCGGGATAATAAAGACACGACTTTTTCTTGGATTGATTCTGCAATATGCTAAATCTCCACCTTTCGCTTTATAAAATGAGTATCCTATCTCATGGCCTTTTAAAACCCTTATATTTGAGATAACTCCAGTTGTTGGTGAAACATCAGGTATTTCAAGATAATTATATACTTGATTACGATTAGGTGTAAATGATGTGTGAATAAATCTGCACACCTTATCCATTCTCTCCAGTTTTGGGAATTTTTTCTTCAGATTCTCTAAGTCTATCCGGTTTAGAAGATAATTAGAATCGATTCTATAAGGCGTTATAAAATCTTGCTCTATCCATGAATATTCTCCACCATTCTCTGTCACTCTTATATTGGGGAAAAATTCTCTTGCTCCATCTAAGAAAATCGGCAAATCATTCTTTTCGATTGGTTTATAAACCGATTTTCCAACTTCGAAACCTATTTCCTTTGCGTTTGCTAGGAAAACATACTCTGGTTTGTTTAGAATAACCTTACCCTTTTTCCTCACCCCAATAATTGTTGTTTTTGACACGGATTTTCCAAATGGTATAAAAGCTCCTTCTGGCAGGCTCACAACCATTGTAAGAAAACACTTTGCCAACAACCATTCTCTGAACCCTAAATACGACGGAAGATTTAATAAGCCCTCTGGTAAAACTATATAAACTTCACCTCCCTTTGATGAATCAATGGCTCTTATGCATCTCTCAATAAAAAGAATATCTAATTCTTGACTCTCCCTGTTTTCCCCCATTTCGTATTTATTCAATACATTTTCAAACGTATAGGGAATTGTAAATGGAGGGTTAGTTAGCACTAAATTAAAACTATTGTCTGGGATTTGATCATTGTTTTGTTTAATGAATCACCTTGATATATGTTATTATATCCATCACCATGCATTATAAGATTAATTTTCGCCAAGACATGTAAGTCTTCATCAGCCTCTCCTCCCCATAGACACTTTTCTATCAAGTCATTAAACAATCTATTTGATTCTTTTTCAGAAATATTTGAATCGGTTATTTTCTGATTAACATATTGGAATGATTGTATAAGAAATCCTCCAGAACCACATGCAGGATCCAGTATTTTATCCCCTATTTTGGGATTTGCGTATTTAACCATGAAATCTACAACTTCTCTAGGAGTAAAGTATTGGTCAAAATCTCCTCTCAAGGTAGATTTCAAGAAAATTTCATAAACAGCCCCCTTTATGTCGTCTCCAGTTCCTAAAAAAGACCATGGTTCCAGTTCTTTGATGACAGATTCCAAACAATCCGCATCTGTAATTTTTATCTTTTCATCAGGATCGCTATAAATAGGATACTGCGTAGTAGCATCTTTGAATAAACAAATAAATTCGTCTTTAATACTTTGTTTGTGGATAATACCCATTTGTTTCAAAATATTGATTTGAAACCTATTGGTTTTTCCGTTCTTAGCCCGATGTTCTTCATTCATCTTAACTAGAAGTATCTTAGTCATTTCTTTGAATGATTGATCGCTTCTAATCATTCCCTTTTTCTCTATGGTATCTTTACATTTCTTGATGATTTTGTACAATTCATCTTCATTTGTCAAGGTAAGGAGCAAACTTTGAACCTCTCTTATTTCGATGTCCGTAAGTTCTTTTCTTCGAGTTCGAGAAACTTCACTAATCAATTCACCTTTAGATGGAATAACACTTGTCCTTTTTCCTGTATAAATGTTGGTCACTACCACATCCCAACCATTTGTTACGATGCCATATATAGCTGGTGGCGTTGCAACTAGTTTTGCGTAACTAACACTTTGTAAAATATCTTTCTCTTTCAAAGAGATATTTGGCCCTTTCGTATCAATAATGATCTCCACATTACCATTTTCAAATATCTCAATATCAGATTCAACCGTGACCTTTCTTGTCCCAGTCTGTACACTCATACTATTTTCAAAACGCATATCAGTTTTCTTGTACCCCAATTTTTCCAAGAAAGGACATACAATATGCATTTTTACATCTTCTTCCGTCTTGATCTTTAAAGACGTATTTGTTATATTTTCTTTCACCCAATCTCTTAGTATCATTTTCAAAAGGTTTTGATTATAATATTATCCTTTCCACCATTCTGATGGATATTTATTCTGGTCTTCATCTACCCAAGCTTCTGTTCCTTGATAGGATGTGCCAGCACAGAAGGAAGCAGCACCTGAAGGCGAGCTTACTAATTCAGATAGGTCAATATCTTGCTGCAAGCTGTATAATTCCCCATCTTTCTGGGCGAGTTTCTTGTTAGCTATTACCTGCTTTCTGAATTCAGCCAATCCTTTGGGACAACTCTTGCTGGTTTCACCAACGATGGTGCTTTCACTTGTAATCACATAGCGTTTGCTTTCACGATAGAATTTCAAGAAAGCAAGCATACCAGTCTTGGGCATATACATCTTAAACTCCATAAAGGGTTCTGGCTCTGGCGTCTTCTCAGGACGATCAAAGACTTTGCAACCATAGAAGCGCGTCAAGAATTGAATATCTTCAAAGAACAATTCCATCTCGTTCTGCTTATCCTCAGACAAAGGCGGTTTGTTGATGTCCTTTGTGTTGTCGATGATGAAATTATCTGCTTCAGTAGCTGCTTTCCAACCAAGATATTCTAAATAAAGTGCCTCGCTGGGGTAGATTTCATCAGATTTGGAAACGAACACAAGGGCTGTGTCCCAAAAGTCTTTCTTTTGCTTATGGTCATTGACACGATTTGTGAAGTCATTCGTCTGACCCACATAAGCCATTGGGCGCATATCTTTGTTTCTACCCAGCAAAATATAAAAGCCATATCGCTGAAGATGTGGTTGTTTCTTTCCTATCTCAGCCACTTTTTCACGTGGAAGCACAAAACATTCACACGACTTTGTGCTACCCATGTCGATGATACGTGCTCCTTCCAAGGTCTTGTCGAGCAGTTTGGTATAAACGGTTAGTATTGCCATATCTCTATTTCTTATTTATTCCGTATCGTAAAACACAAGTGTGCGGTTGATTTTTCAGCCACAAAGATAAAGTTTTTTCCCGAAACGAGAGGGTTTTTGAGGGAAAACATAGTCAATTAAACAAAACTTGGTTGTTTTTTTTGACACCTTCCCACTCAATTTAGCGTACTGCCGATTTCTGTTGATAACAAAAACAGCAGGGCACTCATATTCCACATTTCTCAATTCGGCAACCGTTGTCCGTTTTCTGTTATACGGTTATGAAATGCGTAAACTTTAGTGTTTTCTTTGTGATTTGAAATTAAATCTATACCTCTGCAGGCAAATCAAAATCTTTTGAAGATATGAAATCCCCACAAGATGCTCGGGAGAAAATCAAACAAGCATACATGAAGGGAGAAATCGTTTTGAGTGATGAAAATTCTCATGTGGATGTGGATTTTCATATTGCCTAATAGCGTATGGAAGAGGATAAGGATTTTTTGTGGCAAGACAACAACTACCGCACGTTGAAAGCGTTTCAGAAGGCGGAGTGTATCTATGATGTAACTTACTAAATAAACAGAAATAAGTATTGGAAGGCGACACTTATTGCTTAACATTCTGATTAAGATCTGCTTATACTTGTTTTAACTATGTTAAATTCTTAAAAAATGATCACAGATCTTAAAAAATGATCTAATCCATTTTATCTCGTTTTTTGATCTTACCTTTGCGGTGAATTTGTCGCAATGGAGTATCAAGTAACTATCACAGAGACGCTTTCTCGTATAGAGTTAGTCGAGGCATCTTCTGCTATTGAAGCAGAAGATTTTGTACGTGACAGATACTCAAAATGTGACATTGTCTTAAATGACACCCACTTTATTGACACTAACTTTGAGACCAATCAAGTGGTGCCCAATATGTCCACCCTATGCCACCTTCCAACTCTCAATCCATATTACACGTCAAAGAAAAAAGATTTTCAACTTCTCCATGAGGATTGTTTTGAATTATTGCCTCATATCGAACAGCAGTTTGACATGATATTTGCCGACCCTCCTTATTTCCTCTCGAATGGTGGTATATCCATTCAGAGCGGAGAGGTGGTCAGCGTAAATAAAGGTGATTGGGATAAGGGGCTTTCGCCAGAGGAGATGAACGATTTCAACTTGCGTTGGATTTCACTTTGCCGTGACAAGTTGAAAGATAATGGCACAATTTGGATTAGTGGCACCTATCACAATATTTTCAGCGTAGCCAATGCCCTCACTCAATTGGGATTCAAGATATTGAACGTAGTCACTTGGGCAAAGACCAATCCCCCACCAAACGTGTCATGCCGTTACTTCACCTATTCCACGGAGTTCATCATCTGGGCAAGAAAAAAGGAAAAGGTAGCACATTATTATAACTACGAACTGATGAAGCGCATCAATGGCGACAAGCAGATGCGCGATGTGTGGAACTTGCCAGCTATCGCGCCTTGGGAAAAGTCCTGCGGCAAACACCCAACGCAGAAACCTTTGGGATTGCTGAGCCGCATCATCATGGCATCCACAAAGCCAGGAGCATGGATTCTTGACCCATTCGCCGGAAGCAGCACCACAGGCATCGCCGCCAACCTGCTTGACAGGCGCTACCTCGGCATTGAACGTGAAGAGGAGTTTGCCCTGATGGGGAAGAGAAGGCGTGAAGAGATTGATAATATCAGCAATTATGCGACTTTCAGAAGTAAAATTGCTGACATCGTCAAGGCTGAGGACACACAAACAGATTGCTTTACCTTGAGAGAAGATTTTCCAGCGGAAGCTCTGCCATTCCTTTGCGAAAAAGGATGATTGGCGAAGAACACGGTGCCCTTATATTGGACAAGAATTTTGCCTTCAATACAGACAAAGAATCCTGCCTACAGAAGAAGAAAGGCTGAATGCCTCAAATACAAACAAGCCCCCGCACAAAGAAATGTGCAGGGGCTTTTCTATGCTGAGGCCATGCCGCGGCTTAGTATATCTTGCTTCGCAGTTCCTTGATGTCGTCGCTGTAGATGTAGTCGTCGTACTGCATGAGCTTGTCGATGTGTCCCTTGGGGCCAAGCTCGATGATGCGGTTGGCTACGGTTTGGATGAACTCGTGGTCGTGTGAAGCGAAGAGGACGTTGCCTTTGAATTGCTTGAGGTTGTTGTTGAATGCCTGGATGGATTCGAGGTCGAGGTGGTTGGTTGGCGTGTCGAGGATGAGGCAGTTGGCATTCTTGAGCTGCATGCGCGCTATCATGCAGCGCATTTTCTCGCCTCCTGAGAGGACGTTGACTTTCTTGAGCACTTCTTCGCCGCTGAAGAGCATACGGCCGAGGTAGCCCTTGAAGAAGACGTCGTTGCCTTCGCCGTATTGGCTGAGCCACTCGATGAGGTTTTTCTCGCTCTGGAAGAAAGCGGTGTTGTCGACCGGCAGGTAGGCGGTGGTGATGGTGACGCCCCACTTGTAGGTGCCTGCTTGTGGCTCGCGGTTGCCGTTGATGATTTCGAAGAGCGCGGTCATGGCGCGTGGGTTGTGCGAGAGGAACACGACTTTCTCGCCTTTCTCTACTGTGAAGGTGAGGTCTTGGAAGAGGACGGTTCCGTCGTCTTCGATGGCTGTGAGCCCTTCTACTTCAAGTATCTGATTTCCTGCTTCTCTCTCCATGCTGAAGATGATGCCGGGGTATTTGCGTGTGGATGGGAGAATCTCGTCGACGTTGAGCTTTTCGAGCATTTTCTTGCGCGAAGTGGTCTGCTTGCTCTTGGCGGCATTGGCTGAGAATCGGCGGATGAATTCTTCGAGCTCGCGGCGCTTCTCGTCTGCCTTGGCTTTCTGGTTCTGTGCCTGCTTCAGGGCGAGCTGTGAGGATTCGTACCAGAAGGAGTAGTTGCCGGCAAAGAGGTTGACCTTGTTGTAGTCGATGTCGACGGTGTGGGTGCTGACGGCATCGAGGAAGTGGCGGTCGTGGCTCACGACGAGGACGGTGTGCTCGAAGTTGGCCAGGAAGTCTTCGAGCCATTCAACGGTCTCGAGGTCGAGGTCGTTGGTTGGCTCGTCGAGCAGCAGGTTGTCGGGGTTTCCGTAGAGTGCCTGTGCAAGCATGACGCGCACTTTCTCTTTACCTGTGAGTTCGGACATGAGCTTGTAGTGCAGGTCTTCCTTGATGCCGAGTCCTGAAAGGAGCTGGGCTGCGTCGCTTTCAGCGTTCCATCCGTCGAGTTCGGCAAATTTCTCTTCGAGCTCTGCCGCACGGATGCCGTCTTCATCGCTGAAGTCTGGCTTTGCATAGAGTGCGTCTTTCTCTTGCATGATTTCCCAGAGCACGGTGTGTCCCATGAGGACGGTGTTGAGCACGGTGCAGTGGTCGAACTTGTAGTGGTCCTGCGAGAGAACAGAGAGGCGTTCACCAGGGCCGAGGGTGATGGTGCCTTTGGTGGGCTCCAGCTCGCCGCTGATGGCTTTCAGCAATGTGGATTTGCCAGCGCCATTTGCACCAATGACTCCATAGATGTTGCCATTGGTGAACTTCATGTTGACGTCTTTGTAGAGAACGCGCTTGCCAAACTGTACGGCAAGGTCGGAAACTGTAATCATTTTTATGTATTTTTTTGAGTATTTGCAATTTGTGTACAAAGATACGACTTTTTTGACGAAGTGCGGGCATCCACCCGTCAAAAACTTGCCTTACAGGGAGGATTCGTGGCTTGGAACGCCTGCAGGCGGCATGGAGCTTGCGAGGAATGAAAAAGGGCACTCCTGAGGAATGCCCTTAAAAACTATCTAACAGTTAGTGGAATTATCCGTTAACCTTTGCCATGTGAGCGATGAGCTCGAGCACCTTGTTAGAGTAGCCGATTTCGTTGTCATACCAAGATACAACCTTAACGAATGTATCAGTAAGAGCGATACCAGCCTTAGCGTCGAAGATTGAAGTGCGAGTGTCGCCGAGGAAGTCAGCAGAAACAACTGCATCTTCTGTGTAGCCGAGAACACCGTTGAGGTAAGTCTCAGAAGCTTCCTTCATAGCTGCGCAGATTTCAGCGTATGTAGCTGGCTTAGCGAGGTTAACTGTGAGGTCAACTACAGATACGTCGAGTGTTGGAACACGCATAGCCATACCTGTGAGCTTGCCGTTGAGCTCTGGGATAACCTTACCTACAGCCTTAGCAGCACCTGTAGAAGATGGGATGATGTTGCCTGCAGCTGCACGGCCACCACGCCAGTCCTTCATAGATGGACCGTCAACAGTCTTCTGAGTAGCTGTTGTAGAGTGTACTGTAGTCATGAGACCGTCAGTGATACCCCACTTATCGTTGAGAACCTTAGCGATAGGAGCGAGACAGTTAGTTGTACAAGAAGCGTTAGAAACGAACTGAGTGCCCTTAACGTACTTGTCGAAGTTTACGCCGCATACGAACATTGGAGTGTCGTCCTTTGAAGGAGCTGACATAACAACGTACTTAGCACCAGCCTCGATGTGAGCCTGAGCCTTGTCCTTTGAAAGGAAGAGACCAGTTGACTCAACTACGTACTCTGCGCCGATTTCGTCCCACTTCAAGTCTGCTGGGTTGCGCTCTGCAGTAACGCGGATAGCCTTGCCGTTAACGATGAGCTTAGAGTTCTCAACGTCTGCCTCGATTGTACCCTCGAACTGACCGTGCATAGTGTCATACTTGAGCATGTAAGCGAGATAATCTACTGGGCAGAGGTCATTGATACCTACAACCTCGATGTCGTTGCGAGTCTGAGCTGCGCGGAAAACAAAACGACCGATACGGCCAAAACCGTTAATACCAACTTTTGTTGCCATTTTTCTAATTTTATTAAAGGTTGAAAAATATGTTTGTTAATCTCTAATTCTTTATTCTTTTTCAAACATGATGTGAAATATTCGCCTACCCGATGCCTCAATTTCATCCGCAATTGCAGCGTTCGGCTGTAGAACAGGCAGCACAAATCAGCAACATGCCAAGCATTGACACATATATAAATAAACGATATTTCATGCTTTTTCTCGTTTTCAGGCACAAAGTTACGAATAATATTTATAACTTTGCAACGTTTTGAAGATATTTTGAAACCAAGCATAAATCACATTTAACAAAAGTAACAAAAAACTATGGCAAAAATTATTGACGAATTCAAAGCATTTGCACTGAAAGGCAATGTGGTGGACATGGCTGTCGGCGTTATCATCGGCGGCGCATTCGGTAAAATCGTTTCTTCTGTCGTGGCAGACCTCATCATGCCGCTCATCGCAGTTATCGGCGGCGTGAACACAAGCGACCTGAAGGTAGTGCTCAAACCGGGCGTTGACGCCGTGCTCGACGAAAGCGGAGCCGTTGTAACAGAGGCAGTTGCAGCTGTAACATGGAACTATGGAGCATTTGTACAGAACGTGATTGACTTCCTCATCATCGCCATCTGTCTTTTCTTCATCATCAGGGCTATCACTAAACTCTCTTCACTCAAGAAGAAGGAAGAAGAAGCTGCTGCAGCTCCAGAGCCTGCTCCAGAACCAGAACCAACAAAGGAGGAAATTCTTCTCACAGAAATCCGCGACCTTCTGAAAGAAAAGAAATAATGACTTTTCAAACACAGGAAAGGTAAATAAGAAAACCAAGAAATGCCAACTCGACTTTGCAGTTAAGTTGGCATTTCTTATTTTTCCACTCTGAATTGCTTAGTTGATTTCGCCACTACCAAGGCAGAGCTTATGCGCCTCGTCATACACAACACAGAATTGCCCAGGAGCTACTCCGTGTATCCTTTCTGCAGCTTGCAGCAGCCAGCGTCCGTCTTCTTTCTGCGACAACACGCCTTTCAGGCATTCTGGCGTGTGCCTAATCTTAAAGGTGACATTCATGGCTGGCGTATCGGCAAGAAGCAGCTTGTCTTTGAACAGCTCGCTCTCAAAAGGGTTCTCTGTGATGAAATGGAAATCATTCATGGTCACGTGGTCTTTGTACACCTTGTCTGGGTCGTAACCATGGGATACGAACAGAATGTTGCGCTTCAGGTTCTTCTTCACAACAAACCAAGGTCCTCCGCCAAAGCCTAAGCCCTTCCTCTGCCCTATCGTGTAGAACCACAACCCCTTGTGCTCCCCTATCTTCTTGCCTGTCTCTATCTCACGCACGTCACCGGGATTCTCGCCAAGATGAGCCTTGATGTAATCGCGGAAATCGATGTTGCCCAAGAAGCAGATGCCTTGGCTGTCTTTGCGCTCGGCATTGAGCAGATGAGCCTTTTCGGCTATGTCGCGCACCTCATGCTTCCATAGGTGCCCTATCGGGAATTTCAACTTGCTCACCTGAAGGGAGTTGATTTGACAAAGGAAGTCGGTTTGATCCTTTACGGGGTCAGGGGAAGTGGACAGCCACACTTTACCATCAAGCGTGGTTGTGGTGGCATAATGCCCTGTTGCTGTAATGTCGAACTCTTTGCCTACCACATCTTCAAAGCACCCGAACTTGATGAGTTTGTTGCACATCACATCGGGGTTGGGCGTCAAGCCCTGGCGCGCCTTGTCCATCGTATATCCGACCACCTTCTCCCAATATTCCTTGTGGAGGTCTATCACATCGAATTTGGCACCATACTTGCGGGCAAGCCATTGGCATATCTCGACATCTTCTTCGGAGGTGCAGTTCCACTCCGTATCTCGGTCGGGGCCTATCTTGATGTAGAAAAGATGGGGGTCATACCCCTGTTCCTTCAGTAAATGAACTGAAACAGCAGAGTCAACACCTCCTGAAACTAATGCTGCAACTGACATAACCTATTTGCTTGACATAGCAGATTTTAAGTTCTTTGAAATTTCAAGCATCTTCTCAATAGGCTTGACAGCTTTCTCAGCAATGTCAGCTGGCACCTCGATGGTCGGCCATTCGTACTTCAAGGTGTTGTACAGCTTTTCCAATGTATTGAGCTTCATGTATGAGCATTCGTTGCATGAGCATCCTGCCGCTTCGCTCATTTCTGGTGGTGCAGGAATGAAAAGTTTATCAGGACAAGCCTTCTTCATTTCATGCAAGATGCCGCTTTCGGTTGCAACAATAAATTCCGCTGCATCATCTTTGATGGCGAAGTTCAGCAAACCCGCAGTAGAGCCTATGACATCTGCCACCTTCTGTATAGGTGCAGGGCATTCCGGGTGAACAAGTATCTTTGCATCGGGATGCTCCTCCTTGATGGCAAGGATTTTCTCCAACGAAAATTGTCCATGAACATGGCAACCTCCATTCCACAGCAACATGTTGCGCCCTGTGACAGCATTGATGTACCCCCCTAAATTCTTATCGGGGCCGAAGATGAGTTTTTCATCCTTGGGAAATGAATCGATTACAAGTTTTGCGTTGCTTGATGTGACGACAACATCCGTCAAGGCTTTGACGGCAGCCGTTGTGTTGACATAGCTGACCACTTTATGACCAGGATGCTGCTCCACAAAGGTTTTCAGCTCTTCAGCCTTGCAGCTGTCGGCAAGCGAGCAACCAGCATTAAGGTCAAGAACAAGGACCTTTTTGTCAGGACAAAGAATCTTGTTGGTCTCTCCCATAAAATGGACACCACACATCACGATGATGTCGGCATCAGTCTTAGCTGACCATTGTGCCAAAGCTAATGAGTCGCCAACAAAATCGGCAATATCCTGTACGGCTCCGTCGGTATAATAATGAGCAAGAATAACCGCATTCTTGTCCTTGCACATTTTGCGAATTTCTTCACGCAGATTTATACCTTCAGGAACAGCTTCATCAATATATCCTTTTTCAATCCAAGTGTCTTTCAATTCCATAACGCTGAATTTAATAATTTATTGAGTGCAAAGATAGCAAAAAACACGCATGGACACAAAACAAACATCTGCATTTTTCCACTTTAGTCCTAATTTATGAAAGGTATGACGCCTATCAAGAAAGACCAAGAGGGCCATTCTGCGCCTGCAAGCGGCGTGATACGTTCTTCCTGAACTGAAAGAAAAGGACATGCCTGCCGCTGTAAGCCCGAAAGGGAAAGACCACCAGATGCCTACGGCGCCCAGCCCCACAGGAAAAGCGAAAACATAAGCAAGAGGGAAGCTGATTAAGCAGTACGCAACGAAGGCGTAAAGCATCATGGACTTGACGTCTTCTATAGCACGAAGGGCATTAGCATATACGGTTTGCAAGCAGTCGCCCAGCTGATAGCACGCGAAACAAGGCAAAAATGAAAGGAACAAAGCAGCAACTTGGTCGCTGGTGGTGAATATCGACGCGATGGGGACACCTGCAAGGCAGATGGATGCCGTTATGACAACTCCTGCACCTAAGGACATGAGAAAGGCCGCCTGAGCTGTCTTATATACTTCTCTCCAATCGTTTCGACCACGGTAGTGAGCGATGCGAATGGCTGCTGCAGCTCCAATTCCATAATAAACCATAAAACCAAGAGTGCTGACAGTGCACATGACTTGATGGGCCGCCAAAGCTGATGAGCCAATCCACCCCATGAAGATGGCGCAAACATTGAATGAACCTGCTTCCAAGCAAAGCTGGATGGATATGGGTATGCCCAAGCAGAAGAGAGAAAAGACTCCTTGTCCGCAAAAAGAAAAACGCCCAAGATGAGGTTTCGAGTCAAGTTGGGCATTTGCTTCAAGCAGGATTTTCGCCTCAAGGAAGGCGGGCGTGTTCAGAAGTCGCCCTTTTAACAGAGCGACGTACATGCATACAGGCATCAAGGCACGAGCTATCAAAGTGGCTACTCCTGCTCCTACAAGCCCCTTATCAAGCATAAAGATAAAGAGATAGTTGAGCAACAAATTGAGCACATTGCTTCCTATCATCACCCACATGGGCGTTTGGGTATCTCCTAATGCATCTGAAAACTGCTTCATGGAATTGTAGAGAGCGAGAAAAGGAAGAGACGCCAGAAGCACAAGGAAGTAGGGTTTCATCAAGGGCAGGAGCTCTTCTGGCTGCCCCAGCTTGTCTATGTGAAGATAGAGCACGAAAAGCAAACCCACAACAAGAAGGCTTGCAAAGAGATTGACCACGTTGCTATTGCGAAGAGTTTGGAGCACTTTCAGATGATTGCCTTGACTATAGCATGCCCCTGCGACTGGTGTCGTGGCATAGGAAATACCCAATAGAAAATAGATGAAAAGGTTGAAGACGTTATTGACGAATCCTGCAGCAGAAAGTTCAGAGGTGCCGTATTGTCCAACCATAATGGTATCTGCCCATCCCTGCATGATGCTGCCAAGCTGAGCTATGATGATGGGATAGGCTAAGACTAATATTCCTTTTGTACGAGCTGAAAAATTCATAAACCGCCGTTTTGAGGAGCGAGCTCTCCAGCTGCAAGATGGCTGTAGTCGTAATACCACCAATAGGTTTTTCCGAATTCTCTGTGTGTTTTGTTTAGACGTTCTACTTCATTAAATATGCCTATTTTCTTCTCATTGTATTGTTTGAAGCGGGCAACAAACGCAGAATCTTGGAATACGGCAATCGTGTCTGTGCCTACGACAAGTTTGCCTTGCTGAGCGAAATCTGGATTGCCTATAAGCAGCAGAGCCTCACGATAAGCTTTGGGCAGTTTGTCGTAAGCGCCAGGCACGCTATCTGAAAGGTTGTAATAGCGAGGCAGCTGCTTGTGAAATTCTGTCAGTTTTTTGTCGAGCAACAAACTACAAAGATAGTAGTCGGCAGCTTGAGAATTAGCCAACGAGTCGGCAAAAAGCAGCTGATAATATTGCTGGGAAGACTTGACGTTTTTCCCACAATATGCTCCCAAATAAGCACAAATGTCTTGTGAAGACAATCTGTTGTAGAACATTGTGTCGGCTATATTCAACAATCCAAAGGATGCGTAGTGCTGAGGATATTCGAAGATGCGTTCGGCCAGCAGACCTTGACGCGAGAGAGCATACATACGCAATTGAGTAAGGCGAGCCGTTGTGCGTAATGATTTCTGCCCAACTTCTGCAGCTGCTTTATAATCTCTGTTGAGTATGAGTCTTTCTGTCTTCAGCTCATAATGATAGACATCTGGTGATTCAGATACACTTCCAACACCAAGCATCATGGCAAACAGAAGGATGTAATTGGGATACATCTGATATTTAAGTGCTTCGTTGTAAGTCAGGGAGTCGTCTGATAGTTTTTTTATAACAGCAACAGCTACCAGGTAAACAAGCATGCAAGCAGGAGCTATCCATACCCAATTACCAAAAGTGAAACATTCAATTACTTTTTTATCTATATCCGTCAAAATGGCCAGCAGGAGCATAGAGGGGAAATAGGATAATGCGTGCCAGCGTGATGGTAAGCGCGACAACATAGCCACCACCCATTGGACAACCATCAGGACGATGGTGATGACGATTGCTCCGACAAGAAGGTTGTATGTTGTAACGCCCTTGGAATATACAAATTGTGCTTCTGCCAAAATCTCACCTTGAAGGAAAAACAAATAGCAAAAGGAAAAAAGCACAAACAGAATTCCGCAGGAATAACGAATCAGTCCTGCGGTTTTCTGTCTTGAATGTCTATATCGTTTCACTTTTATTCAGCGTTTTTGCGAAGTACTACTGCCGAGCGGGCTGGAATGTAAAGTTTGAGCCATCCCTTGCCGTCTCTTTCATATATCGGATCGTAATTGGTGAAATGACGAACTGAGTCATCTGCGAGATTGTTGCCGCCAAACATCTTGTTATCTGTATTGAGAACAACGTCGTAGCTTCCATGAGGAACAATAAATCCATAATCTGTAAACGACCTGTCGGGCGAGAAGTTGAAGACAAACAGCAAATTGCCACGCGAATATGCCAGAACTTGGTCGCCATCATTATGCCAAACCTCCACGACGGGTGTTTTCTGGAAGTTCTTTATCGACTTGATTGTCTTTATCATCGCTTCATCGAAATCGCCCAAATAATGGTAACAAAGTTCTTTGTTGTCAACAAGGTTCCATTGACGACGTGCATATTGATACCCCCATCCGTTTCCTTCGCGAGGGAAGTCTATCCATTCTGGGTGTCCGAATTCATTACCCATAAAGTTCAGATATCCACCATTCATGGTTGAGGCAGTGAGCAAACGAATCATCTTATGGAGGGCAATACCTCTATTAGCCATGAAATTCTCGTCGCCTTTCTTGAAATGCCAATACATGTCTGCATCGATAAGACGGAACACGATGGTCTTGTCGCCTACGAGCGCCTGGTCATGTGATTCGGCATAAGATATGGTTTTCTCGTCCTGCCGCCTGTTGGTTGTCTCCCAGAACATGCTGGATGGCTTCCAATCTTCATCTCTGAGCTCCTTAATGGTCTTAATCCAATAGTCTGGAATATTCATCGCCATACGATAGTCAAAGCCGTATCCGCCATCCTTGAATGGCGCAG
This sequence comes from Bacteroidales bacterium, assembly GCA_030528885.1. GTDB lineage: Bacteria > Bacteroidota > Bacteroidia > Bacteroidales > Bacteroidaceae > Minthosoma. The sequence continues at coordinate 15,769 of JAUMXY010000021.1, forward strand.
CAAGACCTGGCATGCCTGACACCTCTTCCGCTATCGTAATTGCCTTGGGATTCACTTCGTGGATGAGCAAGTTGGCGAGCGTCAGATATGCGATGGCTTCATCGTCTTCATGTCCATTATAGTAATCTCCATATCCGCCGAAGGCTTCTCCCAATCCATGACTGTAATAGAGCATAGACGTTACGCCATCGAATCGGAAGCCGTCAAATTTGAATTCTTCCAGCCAATACTTGCAGTTGGAGAGCAGATAGTGAATGACTTCGTTCTTGCCATAATCGAAGCAAAGGGAATCCCATGCTGGATGTTCGCGACGACCTCCTTGCATAAAGTATTGGCATCCATCACCTGCAAAGTTTCCAAGACCTTCGAGTTCGTTCTTAACGGCATGAGAATGCACAATGTCCATAATAACGGCTATTCCCATCTCATGAGCAGCGTCTATCAGTTCCTTCAGTTCTTCAGGTGTTCCGAAGCGGCTTGAAGGCGCGTAGAAGTTGCTGACATGATAGCCAAAGGAACCATAATAAGGATGCTCCGCTATGGCCATTACTTGAATGGCATTATAGCCGTCTTTCTTGATGCGTGGCAATATGTTTTCCTTAAATTCCGTATATGTTCCCACCTTCTCAGCATCTTGCGCCATGCCGATGTGGCATTCGTAAATGAGGAGCGGGTTGGTGTCTGGTTTGAAGTTTTTCTTCTTGAACACATAAGGCGTATCAGGTGCCCATACTTGTGCAGAGAAAATCTTTGTTTCTTCGTCCTGAACAACCCTATTGGCATAAGAAGGGATACGCTCTCCTTCTCCTCCTTCCCACTTGATTTTGAGCTTATAAAGGTCACCATGATGCAGCTGGCTCTTCTTGAGGTGAAGCTCCCAGTTGCCATGGTCAATCCTCTTCATCTTATAAGCTTCTTGTTCCTGCCAATCGTTAAACTGACCAACAACATATATTTCTGTTGCGTTGGGTGCCCACTCTCTCAACACCCAGCCTTTGGATGTTTTGTGAAGGCCAAAATACAGATAGCCGCTGGCAAAGTCAGAAAGAGTGGTTTTGCCTGCTTGCGTCAGTTCTGAAAGTTTATCCAGCACATGCTGATGGCGTCCTACTATGGCTCCTTCAAAGGGTTCGAGCCATGAATCGTTCTTTACCAAACCGATATGCTTTACCTTGGGTGCTGCTTTCTTTGCTGCAGCTGCCTTTGTTTTCTTACATGTAGCCATAGTTTACGCTTTTATTTTAAATATAACTTTCACTATTTCTTCTGACTCTGAGATGCATGGCGCATGACCATCTTGTGGAAAGAATACGACGAATTCGCCTGGATGCACCGTTATGTATCGCTCAGCTTCTCCTGGATAGAAGCTGATGTCTTTGTCTGAATCGTATTCCGCTTCAGGCAGATTCTTTCTTGGGGTAAATCCCATCGTCTCTGCCGTTGAAATCGGTATTTGAATATCTATCATGGCATTGTGTGTCTCGATACGGGCTTCGTCCTGCGTCTTTCCTTTTGCTGCGCAATAATTGGCAAAGAGCTGCCCTTCTACGAGTACGTCCTTTCCCATCTCATGCGTGGACAGATTCTGAGTCTTCAGGTATTCTGCCACCAGAGGAAAAAGAGGATGCATCTTCGCATATTTGTCGAAATTCTCCAAGGTGTCTAAAATCATATTTTCTCTAATTTAAGGTTTATAGTTATTAGTTAATGCATGCTTTTTCCATCTCTGCCAGCATCTTGTCGTGCAGCAATCCGTTGGTGGCTAATACCTCATGACCGCTCTCCCACTTCTCGTTCCCTCCTTTATAATCCGTTATCTTGCCACCCGCTTCGAGCAGTATGCAGGCGCCAGCAGCTACATCCCAAGGCTGGATGTACGACTCGAAGTAGACATCTATTTTTCCTGCTGCCAGATAACACAGTTCTGTTTCTGCGCTGCCAAAGCTTCGTATGCTGGCACAATGTCCGTACAGCTGACCCGTCATCTTCAAGCAGAAATCTCTCCACGCCTCTGCATTATAGGGATAGCCAACCATGATGAGAGCTTGGTCGAGGTCTGACAGAGGAGAAACCTTTATGGCTCTGTCATTAAGGTATGCGCCCTGCCCTTTTGCTGCGCTGTACAATTCGTCTCTTGTCACTTCATATACCACACCCAGCAAGAGTTCTTTGCTGTCGCGAAGCGCGATGCTAACGCTGTATGGAGCCAAATCGTGGATGAAGTTGGTGGTGCCATCCAGCGGGTCCACAATCCAGTAAAGCTCTTTACTGCCATCGTCCTGCGCGATGGTCTTTTCTTCTGTTATGAATCCCGCCTGTGGAAGGATTTCTTTCAGCCGTGAGACAATCATCCTTTCGCATTCCTTGTCCACATAACTGACATAATCATGGCTTTGCTTCGACTCGACTCTGCTCGAATCAAAGTTTTTGCGCTGCTCTGCGATAAAACGTCCCGTTTCACGAGCAAGCGTTTTCACTTCTGAGATAATGCTTTGCAAATCCATATCATTGTCCCATCAGACGTCCTCGGTTGTAGATGCCCTTGCGAATGACGGTTCCGTTCTTGTCTTTCTCCACAAAGGCTCCATCCTTCAAGTCGTTAAAGAACGAGCCCTCAAATCGTATGCCATCGGGAGTTTCCTCCACGCCCTTGCCATTTTTCATGCCTTCCTTGAAAGTGCCCTTGAACTTAGTGCCATCAGCCAATCGAAGCACTCCCTCGCCGCTCATCTCTCCATTTGCCCATCCACCATCATACACATCGCCATTGGCTGACACGTATTTGCCAAGTCCGTGCTCCTTGTCTTCTACCCAATAGCCTTCATATTTAGAGCCGTCTGGCCAGGTGTAAGAGCCAAAGCCGTCCATCAAGCCATTCTTGAACTCGCCAACGTATTTACGTTTGTCCACGTATGTAAAAATGCCTTGACCCGTACGCTCGCCATCGAGGTAGTCACCTTCGTAGATGTCGCCATTCTTGAACTTGTAGATACCTTTTCCATGCATCATGTCGTTCTTCCATCCACCTGTATAGAAATCGCCATTAGCATAGGTGTACTTGCCTTGTCCGTTGCGCATGTCATTATCCATCTCTCCTTCATAGACAGAGCCGTCTCGCCAGTCATATATGCCCTTGCCCGACTTCTTGTCATCCTTCCAATCCCCATCATAATAAATGCCATTCGCCCAAGTGTATCGTCCTTTGCCATTTCGCTGATCCTGATGCCAGTCGCCAGTATACTTGTCGCCGTTGTAATAATACATGGTACCTATACCCTGCTGGTAATCAATATACCAAAGTCCGTCATACTTGTTGTTGTTGGCAAAATAGTAAACGCCCTTGCCATGCTGGTGGTCCTGATGCCAGTCGCCCTCATACTTTTCGCCATCCGTAAACACATAAACACCATATCCCTGACGCTTTCCTTTCACATATTCACCTTCGTACGTGTCGCCCGACTCAAACGTTGTCTTTCCCTTGCCATGAGGCTTTCCGCCTTCAAGGTCTCCATAATATGTTGCTTTGTCTTTGGGGAAAACGTAGTTGCCAATGACCACCTTCTTCTGTGCAAATGCAGAAGAGAGGCTCGCAGCCACCATCAACCCCAAGACTATATATTTATTTCTGTTCATAGTATATTCTTCTTAATTATCAACTCTAATTTACAAAGATATGCATTTTTCTCCAAAACAAAGAACATCCTTGTATTTAATTAACTTTTTTAAATGTAAAATCCTTTTACAAAACAAAAAAAAGGGATTGTCACCCCTTTTTAAGAAAGCCATTCGCTTCGCTTTCCCATACCTGCCTTTTCAGGCTTTTACTCCTCAAATCGCAACGAGCTGACTTTCTCCAGCCGAGCCTTCAGCTTGGGCATAGAAGCCTTACGGATGCGAAGCGTCATCGAGCAGTCGTTGTCATATCCTTGAGAAACAATATCTGGCGCCTCTTCTTTCACTATGCGCATGACATCATTCATGAACGGATATTCAAAGTAGAAAGTAATCTCCTCATCAACGGTCTTCTCGATGATTTCTGCTGCCGCTATCGCCTCAGCCGCCGCAAGTCGATAAGCCACGATAAGCCCAGAAGTGCCTAGCTTCACCCCTCCAAAATAACGGACGACAATAATCAGGATGTCCGTCAGTTCGTTCGAGTTAATCTGTCCCAATATGGGCTTTCCAGCCGTTCCTGAAGGCTCGCCGTTGTCATTAGCCCTAAACTCAGCCCTCTCGGCTCCAAGCATATAGGCATAGCAAACGTGGCGAGCATCATAGTACTTCTTCTGATACTCTGCCACAATCTGCTTCACCTCTTCTGCAGAACGAACAGGAATAGCAAAAGCGAGAAACTTGCTGCGTTTCTCGCTATATGTGCCCTCGCTGAGAGCCGTTATCGTTCTGTAGGAATCAATAGCCATGCCTTTCTTCTACGAAAGCTTATGTATTACCAAACCGCTGCGCAACTTTGGCTCAAACCAAGTTGCCTTTGGAGGCATGATGTTGCCAGAATCTGCAATGTCCATAATCTGCTGCATCGTAACAGGATAGAGCGCAAGAGCTGTCTTCATTTCTCCATTGTCCACACGGCGCTTCAGCTCGCCAAGACCGCGAAGGCCACCAACGAAGTCGATGCGCTTGTCGCGACGGAGGTCCTTGATGCCAAGAATCTCGTCGAGAATCAGCTTGGAAGAAATGCTGACATCGAGCACGCCAATCGGGTCGTTCTCATCATAAGTGCCTGGCTTCGCCTTCAGCGAATACCACTCCCCTTCCAGATACAGAGAGAACTCGTGCAATTCCTGAGCGCGATACTCGGCTGCACCCTTCTTCTCCACAACAAAATTCTTCTCAAGCGCCTTGATGAACTCCTCAGCTGTAAGTCCGTTGAGGTCCTTGATGACACGATTGTAGTCGAGAATGGTCAGCTGGCTTGCCGGGAAACAAACTGCCATAAAGTAGTTGTACTCCTCATCGCCGCGATGGTTGGGGTTCTGCTTTGCCTTCTCTGCGCCAACCAGAGCAGCAGCAGCGCTGCGATGGTGTCCGTCAGCAATATAGAGATTAGGCATCTGCGCAAAACGCTCTGTAATGGTCTTGATGTCCTCCTCGTCGCTCACCACCCAAAGCTTGTGGCCGAAGCCGTCGATGGGCGCAACAAAGTCATATTCTGGCTCTGTCTTGGCATACTTGTCAATCAACTGCAGCAGCACCTCATCATCTGGATATGCAAAGAATACAGGCTCGATGTTCGCGTCATTCACACGCACATGCTTCATGCGGTCTTCCTCCTTGTCTGCGCGAGTCAGCTCATGCTTCTTGATGACACCTGTCTGATAGTCACCGCTATAAGCGCCTACCACTATGCCATACTGCGTTTTCTCCTTGCCGCCATTAGCAGGCAGGCATGATGTCTGCGCGTAGATGTAGTACTGCTCCTTCTCGTCCTGAACAAGCCATCCGTTCTGCTGAAACTTGGCAAACTGGCGTGCAGCTTCCTCATAGACACGAGGGTCGTACTCAGAAGTACCTGCCTCAAAGTTAATCTCAGGCTTAATGATATGATAGAGAGACTTCTCATTGTCGCCAGCTTCAGCGCGAGCCTCTTCAGAATCAAGCACGTCGTATGGGCGGCTTTCTACCTGCTCCACCAGCTCCTTGGGTGGACGCACTCCCTTAAAAGGTTTTACAATTGCCATATATTTATTATTAAATTATAATTGTTTCCTTATTCTTCTACCTTAAAATAATCCATCATCTTCCGGTGGCGTCTTGCACAGTCAGGCACACGCCCTTCTGCTCACGCAAAACACGCAGCAAAGGCATCTCTGAACGGCCTTCCATTACTTTCAATCGCTTCACCCTTGTTTCGCCTACAAAGTTAGGGCTTTCATTCGGAATGCCCAAATGAAAGCCCCTTTTTTATCCATTCTCACGCATTATTTCAGCAAAGCAGGCGCATCTGAAAGGATAGCCTTTCTCTGCCTTTCGCTTTTAGCGCATCTCTCCCAGCACAAAACAGGTGTACTGATTCCCACGGCACATGTCAGCCATACCTTGCATCGCAATTACGTTAAGCCTTCCATCGTAATTACGATACAAGGCGTAACACAAACACGGCAGAGAAAGCAAGTGTGCATTTTTTTAGAGTGAGTGTCATTTTCGACAACTCGCTGACCTTCAGTTGTCTCATTCGTGTACGAAATATTAGGCGCAGGAAGGAGTAATTATTACGTACAAGAGGTGTGCAATCACATGCAGACGGCATCCACAAAAGGATGAAGAAAAACAGGGAAAAACAACTGTATGGAACTCTGCAGAAAAAGCGATGCTGGATTGCTAACGAAACGCGAGAACAGGCAACAGATAAAAAAAGAGAGCCGCACCCGTGTTGGGGGTGCGGCTCGCATCATAGATTGTTTGGTTGTCTTGCGACAAACCCGATTTCATTTACTTGTTTACTTGGAACTTGGTGATGCCCTCCTTGATGTAGCCAACAATCTGATTGGCAGCTGCAAGACCAGCGTTGACGTTTGCTTCTGCTGTCTGTGCACCCATCTTCTTAGGAGTTGAGAAATAACGTCCCTCAAACTTTGCGAACTCTTCGTCAGCATCTGGCTTGATGTCAGAAATGTACTTGAGGTCTGTGCGCTCAGCAAGCAGTTCGATGAGTTCAGGCTCGTTGATTACTTCCTTGCGTGCTGTATTGATGAGGATGCCGCCCTTCTTCATGCTGCCAACAAGCGCCTTGTTGATGCTCTGCTTTGTTTCGGCAGTTGCAGGAATGTGGAGTGACACGATATCGCAAGTCTCAAAGAGCTCAGCCTGAGATGCAGCAGCTTGAACGCCTGCCGCCTCGATTACCTCTGCTGGGCAATATGCGTCGTATGCTGCTACTTCCATTCCAAAGCCCTTAGCGATGCGTGCTACATTGCGACCCACATTGCCAAAAGCAAGAATACCGAGCTTCTTGCCCATCAATTCAGAACCAGCCTTGCCGTTGTAGAAGTTGCGAACGGCAAAAACAAGCAGACCCAACACAAGCTCTGCTACAGCGTTGGCATTTTGTCCTGGCGTGTTCATGACAACAACGTTGTGAGATGTTGCAGCTTCAAGGTCTACGTTGTCGTAGCCAGCACCTGCACGAACAACAATCTTCAGGTTCTTGGCTGCATCGAGCACTTCAGCATCGATTTTGTCTGAACGAATGATGATTGCATCTACATCAGCAACAGCCTCGAGCAACTGTGCCTTCTCTGTATATTTCTCCAGCAATGCCAGCTCGAAGCCAGCGTTTTCAATAATCTCTTTGATTCCGGCAACGGCAGAAGCAGCAAAAGGCTTCTCTGTTGCAATTAAAACTTTTGACATTTTATTTCTTTTTTATCAACACGAATGTCCATGAATGCACACGAATGGTCATCAATCAATAAATTCATGATTATTCGTGGACATTCATGGACATGATATGTTATGAATTAAACAATCGATTAGTGCTGAGCTTCAAACTCCTGCATGCACTTCACAAGTGCCTGAACGCCTTCGATAGACATTGCGTTGTAGCAAGAAGCACGGAATCCACCTACATCGCGGTGTCCCTTTACTCCTACCATGCCCTGAGAAGTAGCGAACTTGAGGAATTCGTCCTGAAGATCCTGATATTCTGGCTTCAACACGAATGTGATGTTCATGAGTGAGCGGCTATCCTTCTCTGCTGTGCCGACGAAAAGCTTGTTGCGGTCAATTTCAGCATAAAGGATTTCTGCACGCTGCTCTGCCAGCTTCTGCATAGCTGCAACACCACCCTTTGCCTTGATGTAACGGAGGTTCATCAGCGCTGAGTAGATAGGAACAACTGGAGGAGTGTTGAACATAGAGCCCTTCTTCACATGAGTGCGGTAGTCGAGCATTGTTGGAATATGGCGTGACACCTTTCCAAGTGCATCTTCCTTGACGATAACGAATGTGAGACCTGCCATAGCAAGATTCTTCTGAGCTCCACCATAAATCATCGTGTACTTGCTCACATCGATAGGACGACTGAAGATGTCTGAAGACATGTCGGCAATCAATGGAATGGGTGAGTCGATGTCCTCACTAATCTCTGTACCGTAGATTGTGTTGTTTGTAGTGATATGGAGATAGTCAGCATCTGCTGGAATCTCGAAATTCTTTGGGATGTAAGTAAAGTTCTTGTCTGCTGAAGAAGCCACTTCTACCACTTCACCAAATGCTTTCGCTTCCTTTTCTGCCTTTGTCGCCCACACGCCTGTATTCAGGTAAGCAGCCTTCTTCTCGAGGAAGTTGAATGGAACCATGCAGAACTCAAGGCTTGCGCCGCCACCAAGGAACAATACCGAGTATCCCTCTGGGATATTGAGAAGCTCCTTGAAGAGAGCTACTGCTTCATCAACAACAGGCTGAAAATCCTTTGCACGATGACTGATTTCCATCAGTGAAAGTCCTGAACCATTGAAATCAAGACAAGCTTGTGCTGTCTGTTCTATCACTTCACGAGGAAGAATAGAGGGACCAGCATTGAAATTGTACTTTTTCATTGTTTGATTATTTGATTGTATTTCTACGCTTATAGACGTTTCTTTCTTTTTACCAAAAAGCTATGCAAATTTACTAATAAAAGCCCCAACATCATATCAGATTGATGTTTTTTTATGCCAAAAAGCTATAAAAATGGCGAAATCCTCGCAATATTGGTAAATGGAGGTAGCATTATAGCCATTTCTTCTTTCTAAACCACAGCAGCGAGACGGCCGTACAGAGGACACAGCTGACGATGGCAATAGGGAATCCCAAGTTCCAATCTTCCATCCCGTTTTTCAAGTTCATTCCAAACATGCTCGTGATGAATGTTGGGAAAAGGATAATCATGTTGAGCGAAGTAAGAAGCCTCATGACCGTATTCATGTTATTATTAATAATGTTCGCGTAGGTATCCATCGTTGAATCGAGGATGTTGATGTAGATGGCTGTGGTTTCCCTCGCCTGATTCATCTCGATATTCACGTCCTCGATAAGCTCTGCATCCAGTTCGTCCACAGGAAGCCTGAACTTGAGCTTGCTCAGCAGCGACTCATTGCCACGAATGGACGTGCCAAAATACGTGAGAGAGTCTTGCAAGCGAGAAAGGCTGATGAGCGCCTTGTTGTCGATGTGCTTGTCTAAGTCGCGTTTTGCCTTCTCGATGATGCCATTCACTTGCTTCAGATATTTCAGATACCACACAGACGCGCTCAAGAAGAGCCTGAAAACCAAGTCTGCAGCATCCGTAAATCCTTCAGCCCTCCGCATCTGATGATTGACAAAGTCGAGCATCATTCTTGTCTCCTGATAGCAGATAGTGATGATTTTGTCTCCTTTGATTACGATACCCAAAGGAATGGTTGTATAAGGGCTGCGCGAAGAAACGCTTTTCAAGTGAGGAATACGCAAGATAATCATGAGCCACCCTTCATCCATGTCGTAACGGGCACGCTCATCAGCATCCGACACGTCCTCCATAAAGTAATCGGGCATGCCTAGTTCCTTTTCGATAAATTCCTTATCGTCATCATCGGGGCAAGTAATCTGCACCCAGCAGTTTGGTTCCCAAGCGTCGATGTGCTTGATGCCACCATTGAAATTCCAGAAAGTGCGCATTGTTGTCTGAATCTTTGCTTTTTAATGATTGAACAGTAAAAATATATCGGGGCAAAGACTCATTCAACTCCACGTGAGAGGTGAGTCTTATCCCAAGCAATTCATACTATTCGCCGGATAATCGTCCATAGTTGTTTCTATTAGTTAATACTCTCTTTTGTCTGATTTCGCACTCAAAATGCGAAATCGGGGGCAAAGGTAATGATTTATTTTTAACAGACAAAAAAACATATCCACAAAATGAGCCTGCCAGAAAAAACTTGCATTAAATATCAACCAGACATCTATCGAATATCAAATATTTTATTTATCTTTGCACCCGATTATGGAATACAAGTCAATATATATAGAAGAGACAGGCACGCGTATTGAGCTCACCAGCTTTACAGCAGGCGATGTAACAGAGCTTCACGCCATGCTGCATGTTGACCCAAGAGGCGACCTCTTTGAGGCGCAGTTCTGCCGTATCGCCAAGGCAGAAGGGTATCTTATGGCAACAGAAGAAGCAAAAGACGCTCAACCTGTATTCAAGCGCTATTTCCTCAGCGATGCAGCTAATCAAGCGCCCCTCATAACAAAATCTAGCCAATGCGCAGTATCCTGCATACAGCAACCGCCCCTCGACGGCTCCAAGATTGCTGTATGGCTATATCTGCAAAAAGGAACAGAAGTCAGCCACATGGATGGCTCTGCCATTGTCAGCCACAACGGATATAAGCATATATGGACGATGGGGCTTCTGAACACCAGCGCAGACACATCTTACATGCAGACCTGGAACACCCTGCTTAGCTACATCGACACCCTCAAGCTTTTCAGCGCCACACTAAAAGAAAACGGCATTCGTACTTGGTTCTATGTACGCGATGTGGACACACAATATGGAGGTCTTGTCAAATCACGTCGAGAATGTTTTGTAGAACAAGGGCTTACTCAAGATACGCACTACATTTCTTCAACAGGAATAGGTGGTACACCTGCCGACCCCAAAGCGCTCGTGCAGCTCGACAGCTATGCCATGACCGGATTCCTGCCAGAGCAGCAACGCTACCTCTACGCCCCAACCCACCTCAACAAGACCTATGAATATGGAGTTACCTTCGAGCGTGGAACATTGATGCAATATGGAGATCGCAATCACATCTACATATCAGGAACAGCTTCTATCAACAATCAGGGCGAAGTTGTCCATGTAGGAAATATCATTCTCCAGACGCAGCGCATGTGGGAGAATGTAGAGAAGCTTCTTGAAGAAGGCGGCATGAGCTACGATGACGTCATGCAGATTATCGTGTATCTGCGCGATGGTTCAGACTACCAGGTGGTCAAACAGCTTTTCGACAGCAAGTTCCCCCAAAAGCCTTTCGTCATCACCCTCGCACCAGTATGCCGTCCAACGTGGCTTATCGAGATGGAATGCATTGCTGTGAAGAAATCCCAAAGCGAGTACCCCAACTTCTAATCTTCCACACTCGTTCTTTCGGCCTAACGCAATTCACCCCTCGCCTTCTGCAATTGGGTATATGCAAGCAGCAACTGGCATCGCGCATGAACCAGATTGGCGTTGCATTGTTCCCACATCGACTGAACAGCCATGTAGTCGCTGAGCGTTTCAAAGCCCACCTCATATTGTTGTTTGGACAAACGGACATTTTCTGCAGCTTGCTCAAGAGCCTTCTTGCGCAGCTGCAGTTCGCTTTTTGCCTCCTCATAAACATTTTGGCATTGCAGCAGTTCAAGCTCCATCCGTTCATTCATCTCCTGCTGTTCAAGCATCGCAATCTGATGAGCAGCACGAGCAGAACGCACCTTGTTCGAAGCGCCTCCAAACAAGTCAATAGGCAATTTGACAGCCACTCCGACAGCAGCAGCTCCATTATTCGCTAATTTTCTTCCTTGCAGCTCTCCACCATCAAGATAGGTGTAAGACGCCATTACAGCCACATCGGGGAGACGCTCGCTCTTGGCTAATTTTACATTTTGCCTCGCCATTTCCGTCTTGCTGCCAACGATAGCATATTCTGGACGTGAAGCAATAGAAGCGCCCAGCACCTCCTCCCCCACGTCTTGCCCATCAGCCACCTCCATCGATTCAGGCATCTCCACCTCCACCTCGCTATCCAGCGGCATGCCAATGACGTGGCAAAGATTCATGATGGCAAGCTTATGACCATTCTCAGCCCTCTGAATCGAAAGCTCTGCCTCATTCAGCTTCACCTGCACCTTCAGCAAATCATTACGCGTGCTCATCCCCTGACGCAAAGCAGCTTCCACATTCCTCTCCAGTTCCTTCAGCATATCTCTATAACTGTACGCAACATCAGCCAGCTCTTTCGCTCTGACTGCTTGGTAAAACGCCTCGTCCGTCTTGACCAACACCTCCGATTCTGTCATACGCACATTTTCTCCTGCCATGTCCACACCCAGTTTCGCCATCTTGTAAGCAGCAGTTATCTTACCCCCTGTATAAAGAGGTTCCTCTACGGAGACATTCCCAATGAAAAGGTTCTTCATCTTCCATTCAATCTCTTGATCAGGAAAATCAGCATATTGATTCAACCGATACGTTCCATCCGCATTCATCGTCACATCAGGCACAAAAGTACCATCAGCAGCCAAGCTGTAAATAGGCAGCTTTCCCCCATCCAAGACGAGCGCTCCTTCAGCCAAGCTGTACACATCCATCGCCATCAAGCTAATCTTAGGGAAATAATTAGCCTTATATGACTTTGCGTCGAACCTCGATTGCTCCAGCTTCACCTTAGCAGCCGAAAGCGTCCTGTTATGCTCCATCGCCCTTGCGCGACACTCCTCAACAGTTAGAGGTTGTGCCACGACAAACGCCCCTTGAGTCATCATGCACAATAGCACCATTGCAAAAACTCTCATATTCATTTCACCTTGAAAAATATAGAATAAAGTACTGGAATGAAAATCAGTGTAATCAGTGTACCAAAAAACAAACCTCCCATGATGGTAACCGCCAGCGAGCCAAACATCGCATCAGACACCAATGGTATCATACCCAAAATCGTCGTGAGGCTGGCCATCATCACAGGTCGCAATCGCGACTTGGCACTATACAACAACGCTTCATGAGGAGGCTTTCCCTCCATGATTTCCAGATGAATCTCGTCCATCAGCACAATGCCATTCTTAATCATCATGCCAACCAATCCCAGCACCCCTACTATTGCCACAAAGCCGAAAGGCTTTCCAGTTATCCATACAGCCAGAATCACACCCACCACCACAAGAGGGATGCAACAGAAGATGATAGCAGGTTTCTTATAATCCCTGAAGAGCATAATCAGCACCAAAACCATCAAGACGATACAGATAGGGAATCCTCTGAAGAGATATTTCATCGACTGGTCGCTCGCCTTCTTTTCCCCACCCCATGAGAATGAATACCCCTCAGGCAGCTCCATCTTCTCAATTCCCTCTGCAATCGCCTGCCTTGCAGTCTCTGTGCCCACTCCGGAACATGGAGAGCATTGCAGGCGCTGCGTGCGCTCTCCATTATAGCGCACCACCACAGGCTCCTCCCATTCGATGTTGATGCCATGCGAAATCTGCTTCAAAGGAATCGTCTGGATAATGTTCTCCACCACCTCCTCTCTCGTCACCTTGCCAGTCATCAGCTTCTGCACAGTGTTGCGATTCAGAAGATGCCTGACATTCGGCATCAAGCCAAAGATGCGCGCATTCTCCAAATCATCCACCTCCTCGCCCTTTTCGTCAGTACATTTCACATAAATGTTCTCAGCGTTGATGCCATCATAGAACGTGCCAACAGGAACACCTCCTGTATATGCCATCATCGACATCGCTACATCAGCACGCGAAAGGCCGTTGTTCCTCGCTGTCGCTTGGTCATATTCCACCTTCAGCACAGGCACCTGCGGTTCCCAATCAGATGTAATCAGCTGCACCTTTCCCGTCGCCTCAGCTATTCCCCTCGCTTCGTCCACCAACCGATGCAGTACAGCAGGGTCAGGACCATGGAAGCACGCCTCGATAGGATACTTCTTAAACATCAGGTTATATCGTTTAAACTTCACATACGCATCAGGATAGCGTTCGCTCAGTTTCCTTTGCAATTCATCCATGTGCTCCACCAGCGCCTCGGGCGACGTGAAATCTATAATCAGTTCCCCATAAGCCAACGACGGCGTAGCCATCGAGCGCACCAGGTTATACCGCGAAGGCGTGCCGCCAACCGATGCCGTCACATGCACGATATACTCTTGCTCCCTCAGCCACTCGCCAATCTCCTCCAAGTCCTTCGCCGTCCTGGTCGAACTGTACCCCTCAGGCAGTTTATATTCCATGTAAAGCTGGTCATACTCCATATCAGGGAAGAAAGAGCGATTGACAAACTTAAATCCCAAGCAACTAACCCCAAGTAGCAGCACAGCGCCCGTCACCACCAGCCACCTGTGCTTCAAGCCATAAGCCAACACCTTCTCCAGCACCTCATACGCCTTGCCCTTGTAGAGTTCCTTCCCCTCTTCGCTGTTGCCCTTCGCTTCCTTGCCCAGCATGCCATTACACATCACAGGCACATGAGTCAGCGCTAACACCCAGCTGAGCAGCAAGCTCACGGCTATGACGATAAACAAATCCCTCACATACACACCTGCCGTATCAGGGCTCATGAAAATCGGCAGAAACGCCAGCACAGCTATCAGTGTCGCCCCCAGCAGGGGCATTGCCGTCTTCTCTCCTATCGCCGTCAGCGCCCCCATGCGAGGCCTTCCTTGCTTCATGTCCACCAGAATACCATCCACAATCACTATCGCGTTGTCCACCAGCATGCCCATAGCAAGCACGAAACTCGCAAGCGACACACGCTGCAAGGTGCCGTCAAAGCACTCCAGCACCAGAAACGAACCCATTACGATAACCACCAGACTGACGCCTATAATCAAGCCACTTCTCCATCCCATGAAAACAACCAGCAGAAGCACCACTATAATCACAGACTCCAGCAAATTAATCAAAAACGTGTCCAACGCATCGCTCACCCTCTCTGGCTGATAAAACACCTTCCTGCATTCAATTCCTGCAGGGAACTTGCCCTCCATGTCCTGAATGCACTTCTCCACTTTCTTGCCCACCTTCAGAATGTCGAAATCAGCCGAACAGGCAATGCTGATACCCAACGCCTTGTCTCCATCGTGCGACATAGCATTCCTTGTCACATCCTCATACGTCTTCGTCACAATCGCGATGTCCTTCATTCGCAGTTGGTCATCATCATGCCCCTGAATGAGCATATTCGAGATGTCCTCAACATTATCAAACTTATCATCCACAGCCACGCGGATACGGCTATCTCCATTGTTGTAATACCCAGCGTAACACGTCTTGTTCTGGTTGTTGAGTGTCTGAATCACCTCCACTGGCATCACGCCCAGATTCGCCATTTTATCCTCCCTCAACTCAATGTTGATACACCTGTCTCGCTTGCCATAAATATCCACGCGGCTCACCCCGTCCACATCACTCACCCTACGCTTAATCAGTTCAGCATAGTCATTCATCACCTTGTCGCTATAGCCATCGCCCGTCAGCGCATAGAACATGCCGTATACGTTACCAAAGTCGTCATGCACCTGAGATAGCGATGCCCCCTCAGGCAGCCGGCTCTGCACATTCGCCACCTTGCGCCTCAGCACGTCCCATTGCTGCTCAACCTCGTCGTCAGCCACCGTCGTCAGCAATTCGACAGTAATAATACTCAAATCGGCATAGCTCGACGACTGCACATTGTTCAGCGTAGACATCTCCTCAATGCTCTTCTCCAGCAAGTCCGTCACCTCCAGCTCCACCTCATGGGCAGACGCACCAGGATAGGTAGTGACGACCATCGCCTGCTTTACCTTGATTGCTGGGTCTTCCAGCTTAGACATTGAGTCATACGCCCAAATGCCGCCCAGCAGCAAAATCCACACAACAAAGTGTACAAGCTTGCTGTTATACAAAGCCCATTTACTCAAGTTCATCATAAGCGCACATCTTTATAATTAATATATGAAAAACAAGGTTCGGCATCGCTTGGCACATTCAAAAAGAGATTTTGACCATCTTGACCTTGACCACCTTAACCTATTGTCAGAGCAAGCTGCCCACATTCGACTCAGCAGGTTTTTCCATCACCTTCACTCGCTGCCCGTCCTCCACATGGTGAACGCCAGCCGCCACCACCCGCTCGCCAGCCGTCAGCTCGGCAGCCACCACCATCGTGCCATCACGCTTGGCTGTATCCACCTGCACAGCCCGCCTGTGTATAGTGCCTGTGTCTGACGAATAGACAAACACATAGCTCCTCCCTTGCTGGTGCAGCACAGCGCTCGCAGGGATGACAAATCCTCTTTCCGCAGCCGCCTCTGCCAGCTCTGCATACACAATAGTCGTCATGCCTGGGGTAATCTTCGTCAAGTCCTGCCCGTCAGCAAATTTCAGCCTCACACTATATAGCTGCGAAGCATTCGCTTCTTGACTCACCCTAGCCACGGACAGGGGGAACGACCTGTCTCTCATCGATTCGAAACGGCAATAATATCCTGACAGCCTGTCCAAATCCATAAAGTCGGACGAGCTGACCTTGATTTCCACCTCCACGTCATCCCCCTCAAAGACACTGACAACAGCCATTCCTGCGCTCACCGTCTCGCCCGGCTCATGAAACCTCGTCTGCACATATCCCGTCACGCTGCTGCGCAGCTTCGTGTCAGCCAGCTGATTCTCGCAGCTCGCCAGCTTCTGAGCCATCTGCTGCAAGCCATATCGTGCCTTGTCATAGTTGCTGGCCGTCACGTTGCCCTCAGCATAGAGCGCCATCACACGTTCAGCATCAGCTTTCACCTGCGCATATTCAGCCCTGGCCGCTTCCAGCTGAACCACATAGTCACGCTCATCCATCTCGGCCAGCACTTGCCCCTTTCTCACAAAGTCACCCTCCTTCACCCACACTCGTTCAATTTGCCCAGCCACACGGAAAGAGTGATTCACCTCAGCAGCAGCCTTCGTCTTGCCAGTAAATGTCACAACGCCTGTCTGACTAGCATTCTTCACCTCTGCCAGATAGACCGTAGGAACGGCATCAGCAGCAGCTTCCTTGCGTCCACACGACAGAACAGTCAAGCAAGAAAGCAGACAACCCATATAAATAAAACGTTTCATGAATTGATATTTTTTAATAGTCATGTGCTAACCAGCAAACACCTTGCTGACTGCGATTGCAAAATTACAGCATTATTTCCAAACAAACGTGGTGGGTAAAAACGGTTTTTTGTCCCTTTTGTTCGTTTTATTTCTTAAAATAAGTTGAAAAAATTGGTCATTTCCATAAAATGCACTTACTTTGTGAACAAAACAGTACCTATGTCCGAGGAGAAAATAACCATCTATGAACTTGAGGGAGGCGAAGTAGACATCCTCAACGCAGAAACCGACAACGTGAAGCTCACAAAATCAGGCATTTTCCTGTGTAAGGATGGCGAGGTAAAGCTCACCATCGACGAAAAGGAATATCACCTCTACCCCAGCTCAATCGTTGTCTATTTCTCCTACAGCACCCTGCACATCAATTGGCACAGCAAAAACCTGCGTGGCACGCTCATTGGGGTTGACTTCGAAACCATACAGCCCATGCTCTACAACGTGGCCGATTTCAACGCCCTGTACACCATCAAGCAAATCCCCCACCAGATACTGCCAGCCGCCCAAGCTGCCATCATCAACGACTACATAAGTCTGCTCAAAACAGCCATACAAAAAGAACGAGAAGAAACAGGGCACAAGGAGCAGCCAAGCGCAAGTCCTATAGCAGGCATCTGCAGCAAGCAGGTAGAACTGCTCAGCTACGCGCTCACACTCGAAATCCTCCAGTGCTACGCCAAAGCCTTCGCCCAAAGCAAGACTTTCTCCAGAAAAGATGACATCCTGCAGCGCTTCATCACCAAGCTATACCAGCAATACAGGACAGAGCATCAGGTCACCTACTATTCAGGCCTACAATGCCTCGCCACACGCTATTTCAGCACCGTCATCAAAGAGAAGTCGGGCAAGACACCCAGCCAATGGATCACTACAGCCTTGCTTGTCGATGCACGCAACCTGCTCAAGGCAACCACACTGTCCATACATGACATATCAGACACGCTCAACTTCCCCAACCAGAGCTACTTTGGCAAGTGGTTCAAGCACCTCACAGGAGTCTCGCCTCTCGACTATCGCAATGGGAAGACCGCCAAGACACACGAAGACAAAAACTTCACTGACATCATACAGCGAGGACTCGAACAAGCCACCAGTCTATAAACAAGAAATCAATTAAATAACAATAAAAAATTAAACAAAAATGAAGAAAAATTTAGCGCTTATCACAGCTATCCTCTGCCTGGCTGCAGGATTCACAGCATGCGACGACACAGAAAACCACGCAGAAGCAACAACCACCTACTATGTAGGCACAGACAGCATTTCCTATTCAGACCCGCTCAACGCAGAATACGACTCGCTCATCATCAATGCCTTCGACTCGCTTGGATTCACCTCCTACTACTTTGAAGAGCACGCAGAAGTGGAGATGGGAGTCATCGCCAACGCCATCGCCATCTGCAACAGCAAGGCCGACAAGAAATACCTCAACAGCATGGCATCCCCTGTCACACTCCAGCAGGTAGCGACACAGCTCTACAAAGACAACACAGAGCTCTTCAATACAAAAGGCATCAACACGCCAGCCGACATCAACCTCAAACCCATGACCATCCACACCTTCCTTTGGTGCGACTCCTACAACAGCTATCTCAACAAGAAATCCGTACCCATAAACTAACACACACCTGCGCACCATGAAATTGCGACACATCATAAGCGCCCTCTGCATCGCAGCAGCACACACAGCCACAGCACAGCCAAACTACGCACCCGACATACAAAGGGAGCAGCTCAATCGTGGACTCATCTGCCTCAGAGACGCTGACAGCATCGCAATTTCATGGCGGCTTCTGCAATACGAAAAAGACTGGACGTTCAACATTTACATCAACAATAAGAAACTCAACAGCAAACCATTAGCCAACTCCACCTTCTTCAAAACTCCATACACGGGAACAACTGCAGAAATCAAAGTCGTGCCACTCAGACAAGGCAAAGAACAGCCTGCAGAAAGCGCCACCTGCACCATCAATGCAGAAACACAGAACCACATCACCATCCCACTCGACAAGCCCAGCGATGCCACCACGCCCGACGGACGCACCTATACCTATTCAGCCAACGATGCCAGCGTGGGTGATGTGGACGGAGACGGCACTTACGAAATCATCCTCAAGTGGGAGCCCTCAAACAGCCACGATAACAGCCACGAAGGATACACGGGCAACGTCCTGTTCGACTGTTACACCTTCACAGGCACAAAACTCTGGCGCATCGACCTCGGCAAGAACATACGTGCAGGAGCACATTACACACCCTTCCTCGTCTACGATTTCGACGGCGACGGATGCGCTGAGCTCATTGTCAAGACAGCCGACGGGACCATTGACGGAACAGGCAAGCCCATAGGCGACCCCAACGCCAACTGGGTGACCGACACGACCATCAGCCAGCACATAGAAGGAAAACACAACGGGCGCCAGAGACGCATCGTAGGTAGGATACTCGATGGGCCAGAATACCTTACTCTCTTCCAAGGCACAACAGGAAAAGCACTCGCCACCATACCCTACCAACCTCCACGAGGCAACCCTAGCGACTGGGGCGACAACTACGGAAACCGATGCGACCGCTACCTAGCAGCCGTAGCCTACCTCGACGGCAAGCGACCCAGCGCCGTCATGTGCCGAGGGTACTACACACGCTCATGCCTCGCTGCATACGACTGGGACGGAACCCACCTCACTCAGCGATGGCTATTCGACTCTACCCACCACCCTGGCTATTCGGGACAAGGCAACCATAACCTGCGCGTAGGCGATGTAGATGCCGACGGATGCGATGAAATCACCTATGGAGCCATGGCGGTCGACAACAACGGGCGCCCCCTCTACACCACACGTATGGGACACGGTGACGCCATCCACCAAATGGCCTTCTACCCCGACAGCGCCCAGCTGCAGATATGGAGCGTCTTCGAAAACAAGCGAGACGGCTCAGCCTTTCGCGATGCCAAGACAGGACGTATCATCTTCCAAATACACAGCCGACAAGACGTAGGCAGAGGCATGGCCGCCGACATCGACCCGACAACACCAGGAGTGGAAATGTGGTCAGCATCACAGCGAGGATACTATGATGTAAAAGGGCAACACCACCAGCCACACATCGCCCTGCCACAAAACAGCGCTGTCTGGTGGGACGGAGATCTCCTGCGCGAGCTCCTCGACCGCAACGCCATCCTCAAGTACGACCACCTCAACCCTGCCGTCCATACCCTCGTCAACTTTCGCGCACAAGGTTGTTCTTTCAACAATGGAAGCAAGCAAAATCCGTGCCTCTCAGCCGACATCCTTGGCGACTGGCGCGAAGAGGTCATCCTTCGAAACCACGCAAGCACACAACTGCACATCTACTCCACCACCATCCCAACCAGCCATCGCTTTACCGCCCTCATGCTCGACATTCCTTATCGCCTTAGCGTAGCCACCCAAAACGTCGGCTACAACCAACCACCACACCTCGGCTATTACCTGGGGAGTGGTATGAAAAAATAAACCCGATCTCCGGTCATTAACAATTGAGTTTGCAAGTTTTTAGGTTTGCGGAATTGGGGTAAATTGAGAATTGGGGGGTACGCTTTTTGTGCCCTTTACTCTCCAAAATTCCAAATCGTTGATACTCAGACATGCCGCCCGTGTCGGAAATAATAGGCACAGGGTGTTCGTGTTATTATGCGCACGGTGTCTGAAACCTTGTCTGCGCGGTGTGCGTTTGCAGCCGCTTGCCCAGCCCTCCTCAAAAAGAAAAGGGGCACAAGGTGAAAATGCCCTGTGCCTCCATGCTGAAGTGTCAGTGTCTGACAAGTGTCGTGGACGTTTGGAAAGGCGAGTTTGATATGACAGAAACATATTAAATGGTTTCAAATGTGGCTTAACGTTCTTCATGGCAATCAATTAAATGCTATTTTCATCGAATTCATATCGAATATTGTGTTTATCTAACGAAAAAATGTTAACTTTGCATCGTTTATGCGGTCATGTATAGCAATATGAAAGTAGCAATTATAAAATATAATGCGGGCAATATAGGTTCAGTAGTAAATGCGGTCAGGCGCTTAGGCATAGAGCCTGTAGTGACGGATGACGCGAAGGAGATTGGAGAAGCCGACAGGGTTATCTTCCCCGGACAGGGAGAGGCAAGGAGCACGATGGCTTACCTGAAGGAGCACGGGTTGGACCAGGTGATTGTGAACCTGAAGCAGCCTGTGCTGGGTATTTGCATTGGTATGCAGCTGCTGTGCAGGCATAGCGAAGAGTATGACACGGACTGTCTGGGGGTGTTTGATGTGGATGTGAAGAGGTTTGTGCCAAAGGTACATGAGGAAAAGGTGCCGCAGATGGGATGGAACACGGTGGAGCAAACGCGCTCTGCATTGTTTGACGGATTTGGCGAGAGGGAGTTTGTGTACTTCATCCATAGTTACTATGTGCCTCTATGCGACCATACAGCTGCGGTGACGGACTACGTGCAGCCCTACTCTTCTGCACTGCACAAGGATAACTTCTATGCAACGCAGTTCCACCCGGAGAAGAGCGGAAGCGTAGGTGAGAGAATCTTGAAAAACTTTATAACCAAGGGAGGGGTTGAATAACGCTCCCTAACGAAGATATGATTGAAATTATTCCTGCTATTGACATTATTGATGGCAAGTGTGTGCGTCTGACTCAAGGCGATTACGACACAAAAAAGGTGTATGAGGAAGACCCACTAGAGGTAGCGAAAAGGTTTGAAGCACATGGCATCAGACGCCTGCATACCGTGGATTTGGACGGTGCAAAGGCTCAGCATGTGGTGAACTACAAGACGATTGAAAGAATTGCTGACCACACCAGCCTGGTGATTGACTTTGGAGGCGGCATCAAGTCTGACGAGGACATTGATGTGGCGTTTGCCTGTGGAGCCTCTATGGTGACCATCGGCAGCGTGGCAGTAAAGAAGCCTGCGCTGTTTGAAAAATGGATTGAGAAATACAACGACAACAAAATCATCTTGGGAGCTGACGTAAAAAACGGACTCATCAGCATCAACGGATGGATGGAAGAGGGAGAGGACGAGCTGATGCCTTTCTTGCACAGATATGTGAGCAAGGGAGTAGACAATGTGCTCTGCACGGACATCAGCAAGGACGGCATGCTGCAAGGGCCTGCCGTGGAGCTGTATGAGGAGGTGATGAAGGAGTTTCCGAATCTGAACCTCATCGCCAGCGGAGGCGTGAGCTGCATCGAGGATATCGACAGGCTGAACGAGAGCGGCATCCCTGCCGTGGTGTTTGGCAAGGCTATCTATGAAGGAAGAATCAAACTGGAAGAACTGGAGAAGTATGTTGGCTAAACGTATCATACCATGCCTAGACATCAAGGACGGGCAGACGGTGAAGGGAACGAACTTCGTGAACCTTCGACAAGCAGGCGACCCTATCGAGCTGGGGAAGTTGTACAGCGAGCAAGGAGCAGACGAGTTGGTGTATCTGGACATCACGGCATCGCATGAGGGAAGAAAGACTTTCACTGAGCTGGTGAAGCGCATAGCAAGGGAAATCAACATCCCCTTTACAGTGGGAGGTGGTATCAACGAACTGAAGGACGTGGACCGATTGCTGAATGCTGGAGCTGACAAAGTAAGTATCAACTCGGCTGCGCTGAAAAGGCCTGAGCTGATTGATGAGATTGCAAAGAACTTTGGAAGCCAAGTGTGTGTAGTGGCCATAGACGCAAAATGTGAGGATGACATGGTGCACGAGAATGGTGACCCTAACATTGACGGAAACTGGGTGTGCTACATCAACGGAGGAAGAGTGCCTACGCAATACAGGCTGCTCGACTGGGCTAAGGAGGCGAACGAAAGAGGGGCTGGAGAAATTCTCTTCACATCGATGAACCACGACGGTGTGAAGAGAGGATTTGCCGATGTGGCGCTGAGAAAGCTGGCCGACACACTGACTATCCCTGTCATAGCGTCTGGAGGCGCAGGAGCGAAGGAGCACTTCCGTGACACGTTCCTCAACGGACATAGCGATGCCGCTCTAGCTGCCAGCGTCTTCCACTTTGGAGAAATACCTATCCCTGAACTGAAACGCTATCTGGCTGACGAGGGGGTGAATGTAAGACTATAACGAAAGAATTAAGATATAATGGAAATCGATTTTAACAAGATGGATGGATTGGTTCCAGCCATCGTACAGGACGCAAAGACCCTGAAAGTGCTGATGCTCGGCTTCATGAACGAGGAGGCATACAAGAAAACTGTAGAGACAGGAAAAGTGACATTCTACAGCCGTACAAGAAAGACGCTCTGGACTAAGGGAGAAACAAGCGGAAACTTCCTCAATGTGGTGGAGATTCTGAACGACTGTGACAAGGACACGTTACTCATCAAGGCTAACCCCATCGGACCTGTGTGTCATACAGGAGCTGACACGTGCTGGAATGAGAAGAATGACAATCCAGTCATGTTCATGGTGGAGTTGCAGCGATTCATCGAGAAACGCCATCAGGAAATGCCAGAAGGAAGCTACACGACCTCGCTCTTCAAGGACGGATGCCATCGTATGGCACAGAAGGTGGGAGAAGAGGCGCTCGAGGCTGTAATTGAGGCTGTAGCAAACAACAACGAGAGACTGGTGTATGAAGCATCAGACATGCTCTACCACCTCATCGTCTTGCTGACGTCGAAAGGACTGACCATCGAGGATTTGGCTAACGAATTAGCTGAACGCCACGACCCTAACTGGCACAAGCACTAATTCTACAAGAAGGAAGGCTGAAGGGCTGAAGCATCAAGAGAATAATATAGAAAATCTTAATCGTCCAATCGTATATCATGCAATTGATTGATTACAAGAACGTCAACGTCTATCAAGAGTCGCAATTGGTCTTGCAGGATGTCTGCTTCGACGCCGAAGAGGGGGAATTCATCTATCTCACGGGTAAAGTAGGAACGGGAAAGAGTTCGCTGCTGAAGACTTTCTATGGCGAGCTGCCTGTGAATGAGGGGCAAGCCAGAGTGCTTGGCTACGACATGAAGGAACTGAGAAGAAGCCAGCTGCCTGAACTACGAAAGAAGCTGGGCATCATCTTCCAAGACTTCCAGCTCCTGACCGACCGAACGGTGGACGCCAACCTACGATTTGTGCTGAAAGCGACAGGATGGAAGAACAAGATTGAAATCAACCAGCGAATCAGCGAGGTGCTGCAACTGGTAGGCATGGAAACGAAAGGATACAAAATGCCCTCAGAACTCTCTGGAGGAGAGCAGCAGCGCATCGTCATAGCGAGAGCCATTCTGAACCGCCCTCGCCTTATTCTTGCCGACGAGCCAACAGGCAATCTTGACGCTGAGACAGGAAAGCAAATCACAGAGCTGCTCCAGCAAATTTGCAAGGCTGGAAGCACTGTCATCGTCATCACACATAATCTGCAGTTGATAGAACAATACCCAGGAAGGCTCTTCAAGTGCGAAAACAGAAGACTTGTGGAAATCTGCAACGAGAAGCAACAAGAGGAGGTTGCAACTGAAGCCAAGGAACCAGCTGAAGAAGCAGTGGAACCTGCTGAAGAGGTTACAGAATGACACATTATATATAATATATACTGAAGAAACTTAAAAGATAAAAAGATATGAAAGTACTGAAGTTTGGAGGAACATCCGTTGGTACTCCACAGAGAATGAAGGAGGTCGTGAAACTTATTACTGACAGCGACCAGAAAATTGTCGTTCTTTCTGCCATGTCGGGTACTACCAATTCCCTGGTAGAAATATCTGACTACCTCTACAAGAAGAATCCGGAAGGAGCGAATGAGACCATCAATACGCTCGAAAAGAAATATAAGAAGCATGTGGAGGAACTCTACACTACAGAGGAGATGAAGCAGAAGACATTGGATTTCCTGAAGGAAGAGTTCAACTACCTGCGCTCTTTTACCAAGGGCATCTTCACCATCTTCGAAGAGAAAATCGTAGTGGGACAAGGAGAGCTCCTATCAACCAACATGGTGACCAACTACCTCATCGAGCAGGGTTATAACGCAGCCCTCATTCCTGCACTCGAGTTCATGCGCACAGACAAGAATTCCGAGCCAGACCTCGAATACATCACCAAGAACATCAAGGCGCAACTGGAGAAAGTGCCAGAAAAGGATATCTACATCACGCAGGGATTCATCTGCCGAAATGCTTATGGAGAGATTGACAACCTGCAGCGTGGAGGCTCTGACTATAGCGCTTCTCTCATTGGAGCAGCTGTGGGCGCATCTGAAATCCAAATCTGGACAGACATTGACGGCATGCACAACAACGACCCACGATTTGTGGAGAACACAACACCTGTCAACCACCTGCACTTTGAGGAAGCCGCAGAACTGGCATACTTTGGAGCGAAAATTCTCCACCCTACCTGCGTGCAGCCAGCCAAGTATGCAGGTATCCCGGTCAAGCTGCTCAACACGATGGATCCTTCAGCACCAGGTACCATCATTAGCAACGAGACCGAACATGGAAAAATCAAGGCTGTGGCAGCAAAGGACAACATCACAGCCATAAAGATTACATCGTCACGTATGCTGCTCGCCTATGGGTTCCTTCGCAAAGTGTTCGAGATTTTCGAATCATACAGAACATCCATCGACATGATTACAACCTCAGAAGTAGGCGTGAGCGTATCCATCGACAACACAAGCAATTTGGACGCTATTGTCAACGAACTTAAGAAGTTTGGACATGTGCAGGTGGACAAGGACATGTGCATCATCTGCGTAGTAGGCGACCTTGACGCACAGAACGTTGGTTTCGAGAGCAAGGCAACAGAGGCACTTAAGGAAATCCCCGTACGCATGATTTCCTATGGAGGTTCTAACCACAATATCTCTTTCCTCATTTCGGCAGAAGACAAGAAGAAGGCGCTCCAATCACTCTCCGACCACCTGTTTAACTAATTCAGATTATGGGCATCAACTTGAATAATGTAGAAAGGTTTGCGAATCTTCGCACACCTTTCTATTATTACGACACAAACATACTGAACCAGACGCTCGAAGCCATCGCTGCAGAGATACAGAAGCACGACAATTACTTCGTGCATTATGCCGTCAAAGCCAACGCAAACCTCAAGGTGCTGGAAGTCATCCGACAGGCTGGCTTAGGCATCGACTGCGTTTCTGGAGGTGAAATAGAGCAAGTGCTCACGGCTGGCTTCCCAGCAGATAAAATCGTCTTCGCTGGCGTTGGAAAGAGCGATTGGGAAATTGAACTCGGATTGGACAAGGGCATCTTCTGCTTCAACGTGGAAAGTATCCCTGAACTCGAAATCATCAACGAGATAGCTGCAAGAAAAGGGAAAGTGGCCACCATCTGCTTTCGTATCAACCCAGACGTTGGAGCGCACACCCATGCCAACATCACCACAGGATTGGCAGAAAACAAGTTCGGCATAGACATGGCAGACATGGAGAAAGTCATCCTCTTGGCGCAGAATATGAAGAACGTGCAGTTCAAGGGATTACACTTCCACATTGGCTCGCAAATTCTGGAGATGGACGATTTCATTGCTCTCGCCCATCGTATCAACGAACTTCAAGAACAATTAGAAAGCAAGGGCATCCGTTTAGAAATTATCAATGTAGGAGGAGGGCTTGGCGTTGACTACGAGAATCCCCAAGACAACCCTATCCCCAACCTCAAAGACTACTTCGCTGTTTACGAGCAGCATCTGAAAGTGCGCCCGGGACAAACCGTCCACTTCGAGCTTGGACGAGCAATCGTAGCGCAATGTGGCGCGCTCATCACCAAGGTCAACTATGTGAAAGAAGCATCTGTCAAGAAGTTCGTCATCGTCGATGCTGGCTTCACAGACCTCATTCGCCCAGCCCTCTACGACGCCCACCATCGCATCGTCAATCTCAGCAGCAACAAGCCAGAAGAAACCTACGACGTGGTAGGCCCCATCTGCGAATCGAGCGACGTATTCGACAAAGACATCCGTCTGCCTCAGACCTGCCGAGGCGATCTCATCGCTCTGCTCTCTGCTGGTGCCTATGGCGAAATCATGGCTTCAAGCTACAACTGCCGCAAGCTGCCAAAGGCTTACACAGACAAGGAACTGAACACAAATGGATAAACCACTCATCTGATGCGCACTGCATCACAATTACGATATGCCCTGCACCATAATTGCGATGCAGGGCATATCGCTTTATAGGCAATTCAAGCAGCCAATCGCAGGGACAAGACAACACGAGAAGCTGCATTTGAAAAGCAGACAAAGCTTTTATCCTGCAAGATTGTTGCCAATGCAAGAAATTTGGCGTAACTTTGCAGCAGAATCAGAGACAGAACAAATGACACAATGTCATACAGTTGCCAGTGTTTCACGCGCTGGCATCGTTTTTGTCATTATTTCAGAACGTAAACAATATTGAATTATGGACAAAAAGATAAAGAATGAAGAGGTCAACGAGGAAATCGTTGACAAGACGGCAGAGGAAACAGAAAACACTGCTGGCAAAGAAACAGAGTGCAAAGAAGATTCAAAAGACAACGAGAAGAAAGAGCAGACTCCCGATGAGAAAATCGCAGAACTAGAAAAGCAAATCGAAGAGCTGAAAGTGCAGCAGCTCTACAAAGTGGCTGAGTTTGACAACTTTCGCAAACGCGTGATGCAAGAGAAAGCTGACCTTATCAAGAACGGAGGCGCTAAAGTCATCACCACCCTGCTCCCCATCATCGACGACCTCGAACGCGCACAGCAGAACATGGACAAATATGAGGACGTAGCTGCCGTGAAAGAAGGACTGTTACTCATCATCGACAAGTTCTTCAAACTGTTGGCACAAGAAGGCTTGAAGAAAATGGATGTGGTAGGAGAAATCTTCGATGCCGACCTGCACGAAGCAATCGCAATGGTGCCTGGTCAAGCAAGCGACATGAAAGGCAAAGTCATCGACTGCGTTATGGCTGGCTACACATTGAACGAGAAAGTGATACGCTACGCAAAAGTAGCTGTAGCAGAATAAACAGGCTATCAGCAATCGACAACAGAAACGAACCGTATGGCAAAAAGAGATTTCTACGAAGTGCTGGGAGTGTCTAAGACTGCTTCCGACGACGAGATAAAGAGAGCCTACAAGAAAATGGCCATCAAGTATCACCCCGACCGCAATCCTGGTGACAAGACTGCCGAAGAAAAGTTCAAGGAGGCAGCCGAAGCATACGATGTGCTTCGCGACCCACAGAAACGTCGGCAGTATGACCAGTTCGGACCTGATGCATTCAGCCCTGGAGCAGGTGGCTTTGGAGGAGGACAAGGCATGTCAATGGACGACATCTTCAGCATGTTTGGCGACATCTTCGGCGGAGGCGGCTTTGGAGGAGGATTCAGCGGCTTTGGTGGCTTTGGCAATGGAGGCGGACAACGCAGGAAGCCTGTTTACAAGGGACAAGACCTACGCATGCGCATCGAACTGGATTTGAACGACATCGTCAACGGCGTCACCAAGAAATTCAACGTCCGTACAGACATCCAATGTTCACATTGCAAAGGAACAGGCTCAGAAGACGGACAGGAAACAACATGCAGCACTTGCAACGGACAAGGCACAGTATATAAGACACGCCAGACAATGCTTGGCATCATGCAAACCCAGACGGTGTGCGACACTTGTGGAGGAGAAGGCACTGTCATCAAGAACAAGTGCAAGCATTGCAATGGGGAAGGCATCGTGAAAGGCGAGAAGCAAGTGGAAGTAGAACTCCCAGCTGGACTTGTTGAAGGCTATGCCTACAATTTCCAAGGCAAAGGTGGAGCAGGAAGACGCAACGGCGTGGATGGAGACCTCCAAATCCTTGTACACGAAAAGCCTCACCCTGAACTTGTTCGCGATGGATGCGACCTCGTCTACAATCTTCTTTTAACCATTCCACAAGCAGTACTTGGCACGTCGCTTGAAGTGCCAACTCACGACGGCAAGGCCAAAATCAGCATTCCAGCAGGAACACAGCCAGGAACAGTCTTGCGCTTGAAAGGCAAAGGAATCCCAGACATCAACGGCTACGGACATCAGAAAGGCGATGAAATCATCAACATATCCGTCTACATGCCAGAGACCCTCACCAAAGAAGAACGAAAAGCTATCGAAACGCTGGCTGGCAGCGACAACATAGCACCATCAAGCAGCATCAAAGACAAGATATTCAGTCACTTCCGTGCTTACTTCAAGAAATAAGGAAAAACAAGCCAACATCCCCAAACAAGGTCGCATCGACATAAATGATGCGACCTTTTTTATATCCCCTATAAGACAGACAGAGGCAAATGCCCGTGTCACAATGCCTTCTAAAGTGCTAATTCATGATGGCAAAGTAGTCGACGATGCCAACCAGCTTTCCGTGGTCGACCACAAGCAAAGAGTGAATCTTATGGTTACGAAACATCTGCTGAATGGTTGTGAGCTTAGCTTCAGGAGATATAGTCTTAGGAGTGCGTGTCATGACCTCGCTCACAGAGATGTTGATGAAATTCTCGCGTGCACCTTCAACAGCCCGTCGAATGTCGCCATCAGTAATAATGCCAAGAATATTGTCTCCATCAATGACAACTCCCAAGCCCAGCTTTCCACTGCTCATAATCATCAACGCATCAGAAAGACGCATAGAAGGCGGAACAATGGGAAGATTATCTGTATACATGACATCCTTCACCTTGACAAGCAGCTTTCTGCCCAAAGTTCCACCTGGATGGAACTGAGCGAAATCCTTTGCCTTAAAGTTACGTATCTCCATCAAAGCACAAGCCAAAGCATCTCCCATAGCCATCGCGGCAGTCGTACTTGCCGTTGGCGCCAAATTAAGCGGGCAAGCTTCACGGGCAATGCCACACAAGATATGGTAGTCAGAATGCTGAGCAAGCAAAGAATCTGACGCACCTGTCATAGATATGGTAGGAATATGCCGTCCCTCTAAAGAAGCTGTAATACGCAAAAGTTCGTCAGTATTCCCTGAATTGCTTATCATCAGCAAAATATCATCATCTTGTATCATTCCCAGGTCACCATGCAGGGCATCAAGGGCATTCAAATAGAACGCAGGTGTACCTGTCGAAGCCAATGTGGCTGCAATCTTTGCGCCAACATGTCCAGATTTTCCCACGCCTGTGACAACCACATGCCCTGAGCAGCGATGCATCAGCTCTACCACCTTATCGAAACTGTCGTCAAGCTGTGGAATCAAATCAAGCAAAGCCTGAGCCTCATCGCGCAGACAACGTTCTGCATAAACCTTTGGATTTATCGATTTCATATCTTCTTACAGAAATCCTAATCAACCAACAACTTTGCAATTACATCATCAAGGTCGTCAAGCGAAAGCATGTTTGGACCGTCTGACAAGGCTTTCTCTGGATCTGGATGAACCTCAAAGAAGAAACCGTTAGCGCCAAAAGCTTTAGCAGCTACGGCCATAGCTGGAACAAACTCGCGATTGCCTCCTGTCTTTCCGCCTGCTGCTCCTGGGCGCTGCACCGAATGGGTACAATCCATAATGACTGTATCTGTGAATCGATGCATATCAGCTATATTACGGAAATCGACTACGAGATTGTTGTAACCATATATGTTTCCTCGCTCTGTCAACCACACCTCATCATTTCCGCTTTCACGCACTTTCTGAACGGGGTATTCCATATCCAAACCCGAAAGGAACTGCGCTTTCTTGATGTTGACGATGCGTCCCGTACGAGCTGCAGCAACCAGCAAATCTGTCTGTCGGCAAAGGAAAGCTGGAATCTGCAACACATCTGCCACCTCTCCTGCAGGCTGAGCTTGATAGCTTTCATGAATGTCTGTCAGGATTTTAAGTCCGTACTTTTCCTTGATGTCAGAAAGCATCTGCAAGCCTTTTTCTAATCCAGGCCCACGATAAGAATGTATGCTGGTGCGATTCGCTTTATCAAACGAAGACTTAAAAATGATATCCAAACCATGTTTCTCATTAAGGCGAACAAGCTCCTGAGCAACCTCCTCAAGGCACTCCATTGATTCTATTACGCATGGACCGGCAATAATTGTTGGCATAGCTATCTAAGAAAGAATTAATGTTTAACAAATTAGGGATAAGCTTATCAGAAAGGATAGTCACCGTCATTCTGTGCTGGCGTCACTACATCTGCCGCGGGCTTGGGAGCAGCAGCGGGCTGCTGTTCTGGCAGAGTCGAAGGTGCGCTTGCCCGTGGAGAGAGCAGTTCCATGTTGTCGACCATGATATCGATGGTTCTTCTGCTTACTCCTTGGCGGTCAGTCCAGTCGCGTGACTGAATCTTACCTTCCACATACAGTTTGTCACCCTTATGAACATATTTCTCCACTATTTCTCCCATTTTTCTCCAGAAGATGCAATTATGCCATTCCGTACGGTCGGGCACTTGTGAGCCGTTCTGCAATGTGTAGCCACGTTCAGTCGTTGCAAGACGGACTTGCGCTACACACACGCCTTGGTCAAGATATTTAACTTGTGGGTCGGCCCCCACATTGCCTATAAGCATTACCTTATTCATAACTGTATCGTCTTATTTAATAAATAGTGGTCTAAAATTGTCATGGCTGCCATCGCCTCTACTACAGGTACAGCTCGAGGCAAGACGCAAGGGTCGTGACGGCCTTTCACTTCAAGAATAGTCTCCTCGCCTTGCTTGTTCACAGTTGGCTGTGGGCGCAACTGTGTTGCAACAGGCTTGAAAAGCACTCTGAAAAATATATCTTGACCATTGGAGATACCTCCTTGGATGCCTCCTGAATTATTTGTTCTGGTGCTGATAGTTCCATCATCGCTACAAAAGAGGTCGTTTTGTTCAGAGCCTCGCTGACCAACGCCATCAAAGCCCGCTCCATACTCAAAACCTTTGACTGCGTTGATACTCAGCATGGCTGCACCAAGGTCGGCATGAAGTTTGGAGAATGCTGGTTCCCCTAATCCTGCAGGACATCCTTTGATGACGCAAGTAATCGTTCCCCCAATCGTATCTCCTTCTGATTTCACGTCAAGAATAAGCTGTTCCATCTCCTTCGCCTTTTCCAAATCGGGGCAACGAACAGAATTGCTTTCTACTAATGAGAGGTCTAGACTCTTATAATCTTTTGTTATCGCGATGTTGCCAACTTGAGACGAGTATGCCACAATCTCTATACCCAAGTGTTTCAGCGCCAGCTTGGCAAAGGCTCCACCCACGCAGCGCGAGATGGTTTCGCGTGCCGACGAGCGTCCCCCACCTCGATGGTCGCGAAGGCCGTATTTCGTTGTGTAAGTATAATCTGCATGGGATGGTCGGAAGACGTCTCTGACATTCTCGTAATCATTAGAATGCTGATTCGTGTTTCTGACCAAGAAACCGATTGGACAACCTGTGGTCTTGCCCTCAAACACTCCTGAAAGTATTTCGACCAAGTCGCTTTCTTGTCTTCCTGTTGTAATACGACTCTGTCCTGGCTTCCGGCGATTCAGCTCATCTTGGATGAAATCGAGGTCGACATCAATGCCAGCAGGCATTCCATCCACCACTCCTCCAACAGCCGCCCCATGGCTTTCGCCAAAAGTCGTCAATGTAAATATATGTCCGAAGCTGTTTCGCATCATTCACATCCTCCACATCCGCTGCCACAACCGCCATCGCCACAATTGCCGCCACAGCCGCCTGAGCATCCACCGCCACAACCGCCACAGCCACTCATCGCATTCAGCAGTTCAGTAACCTCGTCATTTGTAGCCAGACGATTTTCAACAACAGTTCCCTTGAAATGGAGGTCCATGCCTGCACGAGGATGATTCAAGTCTATCGTCACAGAGTCGCTCTTAATTTCGATGATAGTTGCATTAAATCGGCTTCCGTCCTCACCCTGCATAGGAACAACTGCTCCTTCGTAAATGTACTTGCTGTCAAATTCTCCGTTTATACAGAAAATAGACTTGTCAACATCGAACATCAGTTCATCCTTGAACTCACCGTATGCATCTTGGCATGGTATGACAAAATCGAACGTTCCACCTTTCTCCACGCTCTCCACACCAGCCTCAAAAGCAGGGAGAACGACTCCCAGCTTGCTGATAAATTGGAAGGGGTGGCTCGCAGAGCATTCCTCAATGGGTTCGTTGTCTTCTTCTCCGTCTTCTATCGTGTAAAGCTGATAAGCTACTGTTATGTACTTGTTATCGAGTGCCATATTATAAATATTTATATTTTTACATTATTTCCATTGCAAAGGTATTGAAAAAAATGATGATTTACAAATAATATTTCCACTTTTCAGCCTTTTATATTAACTTTGCATAAAAGAATCGTAACACCAATAAAAGAACATGAAACATCCATTCTTGCTCCCCATTCTATCGCTAGCCATGCTGACAGCATGCAACAGCACGCCAACTGACAAAAAGGAACCAGAAGTGCAGGTCAAGAAAGAAAAAAGGAAAGCAAACATCATCAAGAAACCCCTCAACATTCCATACGAGTTCTCTTACATCACGAACATGGGAAGTGTGGACATCATATACACACAAGGTGACTATCATATTGACATAGAAGGAGACAGCGCAATGCTTCAACACGTTGACGCAAACTTCGACAGCAGCCTTCTGACTGTAAGCATAAGAACAGACAAAAACAATGAGGTTAACCTCTTCGGCACGACAAGCAATGTGCGCATGTACGTTTCATGCCCAGAGCTGCATTGTGTCAGCGTATGTGGCAACGGTGGCTTCGAAAGCGCTGAGACGTGGAAAGGCAACGACATCCGTCTGGGCATGTTAGGGACAGGAGCTCTAAAGCTAGGCAAAATAGAATGCAAAACTCTCACGCTCGAATCGAGCAACATAGGCAACGTCACCATTGGAGACCTGCAAGCACAAGAAGCCACCATCTACTCACGCAGTTCTGCCAACATAGACGTGAACTTAAACGTTGAAGAGCTGACTGTACTCAACGAGGGGAAACAAACCATCACCCTTAATGGCACAGCTAAAAAAACACTCATCAAGAATCCTAAAGACGAGAGGCTGACCAACAATCTGAAATAAAGCAAAACCCACCAGCCTTGCCTTTTTCCACAGCGCCCCATGCCTGACATTGCTCATACGCTTGACAGACAAACAGGTGCACGGCTTAACGAATTTACGACACACAGCCTGCGTAACAATAAGAACACAG
>JAUMXY010000022.1:0-31132 GCA_030528885.1 Bacteroidales bacterium
ATCATTTACTTTCACAGAAAGGAAATATAAAGGAAATCACAGAGGAAATCTTTTTATTCAACGGAAATGAATTTACTCTAAATTTACTTGCAATTTACTTTCTAAAACCACCCACAGCATTTACTTTCACAGAAAGGAAATATAAAGGAAATCACAGAGGAAATCTTTTTTGTTCAACGGAAATGAATTTACTCTAAATTTACTTGTAATTTACTTTCCCCAACCACCCACAGCATTTACTTTCTCAAGAGCCGCGCAAGGCTCTCATCTGTGAAATCGGTGGTATCTGTGAGAGGATTGAAAGACAAGAAGTTATCGCTATAAGGCATAAATCTTGTTGCCAGCCCGCTGCATGTCCAGTACCTCCGAAGAGGTACTGGAGTACCGCCTAGGAGGTATTCGAGTACCTCTTCGGAGGTACTGGGAAGGGAGTTTGGGATCATTTGTTGGGTTTTCGCAATGATTATCTGCTAGAACAATTCATCTGATTTTGAGGTAAGCGTGTTGGGGATTCTGCACGGATGCTTATCAACAATTACGATTGATTATGAATGAATAAAATGTTATTTTCAGTAAACTCACATTATTTAAGATTCTTTATTCACGTCATTAAGAAAATTGATGTAACTTTGTGGCGATGTTTCTCGTCGACTGCAGCAGAGACGGGAAAAGGACGCAGCCAACACCCAAGCCAGCAAAATATGAATATGAATAGGCTTTTACACATTATTATATATATAGGGGCATTGTCAGCCCTTGCGTGTCTCGCTGCTTGCAGCCAAGGGAACGGAAAGGAGAATCAGCCTCGAATCGAGTCGGCAATCCTGTCGGGCATCAAGCAGAAAGCCGAGCTTGTCACCACCGAGGTGAGGGTGAGGAAGCTGGCCATCTACGATTCGAGCAAGCATGAGAAGTTTGAGCTGAAAGACCCTAAAACCTGGAAATACGGGGACAGGAAGTGCATTGTGCCTGTGGATGTCACAATTCAGTATGGTTACGATTTGCGCGACCTGACGGTGGATGATGTGAAGCTCAGCGATGACAGCACGGCGTTAGTGATTCTGCTGCCTGCCCCCAAGGTGATTGATTCGGGATATGAGGCGAAGGTGGATGACAAGGCGATAGTGAAGATGTCGTCGGGATTGCGCGACAAAATCAGCCACGAGGAGGTGAACCTGCTGATGGAGAAAGCTTATCGGGCTGTGATGGCAGAGGACTTTTCCGCGATGGTTGGGAAAGACATTGAAAACAATGCGAAAGTGGTGTTTGAGGGAGTTGCGAAAAGTCTCGGCATACCCAACACCTCCATTGTTGTGCTCAGAAAGGAGGCTTGGAAATGAAAGCGATGTGGCATAACAGAAAGTTGATGGCGGCAGCGCTGGGTGTCATTGTACTGGGCTTTGCCGCTGCGGCACTGGCACGAAGCTGCACGAAAGAGAAAGCAGATGCATTTCCGATGGAGGCCACGAGGCCGAGCATAGAGGCGGTGCGGCTGCGAGGCAGCGTTTATGTGTGCAGCGCCATGATTGAGGACTATGCAGTGGAACGCGCCATTGAGAAGAATCTGTTTTGGCTGGATGAGGAACACTCGTGCGTTCAGACGCTGAAACAGAAATGCAGCTACAGAATCAATCTGGACAAAGTGGAATACCGCACGAACGACTCGACGAAGACGGTCCGTGTGAAGTTGCCTGCCATTGAGTATGTTGCAACGACACAGAGCAGTTCTTTCCTATCGGACGACAGCAACTACTGGGCGCAGCGACTTCCCAACACGAATGGCATGAAGAGGAAGGTGGAGATGCAAATCAGGAAGCGATTTGACACGTCAAGCAACAGGAGAACGGCTGAAAGGTATGCTGAGGACGCCATCAGCGAGATGCTGGAGAAGTTGGGATATGAGGTTGAGTTTGTGAGGGCGCTGGAGCGGAAGAGGGAATGAAAAGGCGTCCCTGGCGAGCATCTCGCTCTTCCATTCGACAGCGAACCTTTGCTACAAATTCATGATTCTTCAAGCCCCACCCTTCTACCGCCAGGAGGCTTGAAGGTGACTGGGAGACAAAGCGTTCAAGAACAATATCCGGGCGCAGGCGCTCGACAAAATCAATCACAAGGTCTATATACTCTTCTGCCGTAAAGAGATGAAAATCGGCAGGTTGTTGCGCATACTCTTCTGCCATGCGTGTGCCTTTGATGAGCTGCAGCTGATGCAGCTTGAGCGTTGTCAGAGGCAGCGCGGACAGGATGCCAGCCTCTGCTATCAGTTCCTCTCTGCTTTCCTGCGGAAGTCCCAGAATGAGATGCGCTCCCACACGAATGCCTCGAGCAGCTGTCCTTGTGATAGCGTCGATGGTTTGTGCATGGGTGTGTCCGCGATTGATGTGCTGCAGCGTTGTGTCGTAAACGGACTCCACTCCATATTCTACGATTAAGAATGTGCGGCGGTTCACTTCAGAGAGATAGTCGAGCAGGGCATCGGGCATGCAATCGGGGCGTGTGCCTATGACGAGACCGACGACATCGGGAACACTCAGTGCCTCCTCGTATTTCGCCCTCAGGTTATCAATCGAATCATAGGTGTTTGTGTAGGCTTGGAAATAAGCCAGGTACTTCATCTCCGGATACTTTCTGGCGAAGAAGCTTTTGCCTTCTTCCAACTGCCGAGCAACGGTCTTGTCTGTCACGCAATAATCCGGATTGAAGGTCTGGTTGTTGCAATAGGTGCAGCCTCCTATTCCTACCCGACCGTCACGATTAGGACATGTGAAGCCTGCATTCAATGATATCTTCTGCGCCTTCACCTTCACCCCCAGCTGCTCTTTCAGCCAATTTCCGAATTCATTGTATCTCTGCATGGTACAAGTGCCCAATAGTTGAATACAAAGTTAAAGAAATCTTACAAAAGAATCAAAAAAAACGTAGGTTTTCATTGCCACGTCAGCAAAAAGTCGTACCTTTGCAAGCCGATTTATATCGAGAGGCAGCGAAAGCCGCCTCGTGCTCTGTGTGGATAGCATCTTCTTTTAACCGGAAATGCGGTCCGTGAAACGCAGAAAACCCAAAGGGCAACCGATGGGCACAGTACGTCAGTCGCACGGCAACGTCGAGCTGGCAGCGAACACACATTATTAATTATTTAAAACCAAAAGGTTAAAATGCAATCAAACAGTTTTAAGACAAGCTACATCACCACAGAGGCTGCCAACAAGCAGTGGGTGGTTGTTGATGCTGCAGGCCAGACACTTGGTCGCTTCGCATCAAAGGTAGCGAAAGTACTTCGTGGCAAGTACAAGCCAGTCTTCACTCCAAACATGGACTGCGGAGACAACGTAATCATCATTAATGCAGACCAGATTCAGGTAACTGGCGCAAAGGAGGCTCAGAAGATGTACATCACATTCTCTGGTTATCCAAGCGGTCAGCACAAGGCAACTTACGCTGAAATGATCAAGCGTCCTAACGGATACGAGAAGGTGCTGCGTCACGCTGTAAAGGGCATGCTTCCAAAGGGCATCCTCGGCAGACACCTCATGCGCAACCTCTACATTTTTGAAGGCGCAGAGCACGACAAGCAGGCTCAGAAGCCAGTAACACTTGACATTAACACCCTCAAATAAGAATAAGGTATATGGCAGTAAATTATATCAATGCACTTGGCCGCCGCAAGAGCGCCGTTGCACGCGTGTACCTTACTGAAGGTACAGGAAAGATTGTCATCAACAAGCGTGATCTTGCTGATTACTTCCCATCAGAACTCATCCAGTTCGTTGTTAAGCAGCCTCTCAACCTCCTTGGCGTTGCTGAGAAATATGACATCAAGGCTACTCTCACCGGTGGCGGCTACACAGGCCAGAGCCAGGCTCTTCGCCTCGCTATCGCTCGCGCACTCGTGAAGATTAACGAAGACGACAAGAAGGCACTTCGCGCTGAAGGCTTCATCACACGTGACTCACGTGCTGTTGAACGTAAGAAGCCAGGTCAGCCAAAGGCACGCCGCAGATTCCAGTTCTCTAAGCGCTAAAATGTTCGTTCATGCAGTGGCGAGGAACAGCCTTGCCACTGCAGAACCTATACAATACAATATAGCCGTTTAGTATCTAAACTTGCAGGACCTCAACACAGGAAGAGCTACTTGCAAGTTGGTTAAACAAACATTAACTCACAAAGAAAGTAAACAAAACAAAATTATGGCAAGAACAAATTTCGATTCTCTCCTCGCTGCCGGTGCGCACTTCGGCCACCTGAAGCGCAAGTGGAACCCAGCTATGGCTCCATACATCTTCATGGAGCGCAATGGCATTCACATCATCGACCTTCATAAGACAGTTGCAAAGGTTGACCAGGCTGCAGACGCTCTCAAGCAGATTGCAAAGAGCGGCAAGCGCATCCTCTTCGTTGCAACAAAGAAGCAGGCTAAAGAAGTTGTAGCTGAAAAGGCTGCTTCTGTAGGCATGCCTTACGTAATCGAGCGTTGGCCAGGCGGTATGCTCACCAACTTCCCAACTATCCGCAAGGCTGTTAAGAAGATGGCTAACATCGACAAGCTGTTGAACGATGGTACTTATGACAAGCTGTCAAAGCGCGAGAATCTCCAGATTCGCCGCAAGCGTGCTAAGCTCGAGAAGAACCTCGGCTCTATCGCAGACCTGACTCGTCTCCCATCTGCTCTGTTCGTTATCGACGTAATGAAGGAGCACATCGCAGTTAGCGAGGCTAATCGTCTGGGCATCCCTGTATTTGCTATCGTAGATACAAACTCTGACCCACGCAACATCGACTTCGTTATCCCAGCAAACGATGACGCTACAAAGTCAATCGAAGTAATTCTCGACGCTGTATGCGGCGCTATCAACGAGGGTCTCGAAGAGCGTAAGGCTGAGAAGGTTGACATGGAAGCTGCCGGCGAAACTAAGGCTGCAGAGAAGGCAGAGGCTGCTGAAGCTCCAGCTGAAGAGGCAGAAGCTCCTGCTGCTGAATAATTTGAAGAATCTTTAACAAATAAAAATTATGGCAATTACTATACAGGAAATCAATGAGCTTCGCAAGAAGACTCAGGCTGGTCTCATGGACTGCAAGAAGGCTCTCACTGAGGCTAATGGCGACATGGAGGCTGCTATGGAAATCCTTCGCAAGAAGGGTCAGCTCGTAGCTGCTAAGCGTTCAGACCGCGATGCTGCTGAAGGTTGCGTTCTCGCTAAGGTGAACGGCAACTACGGCGCTATGGTTGCGCTTAAGTGCGAGACTGACTTCGTTGCAAAGAATGCAGACTTCGTTGCACTTGCAACTAAGATTATCGATGCTATCGCTGCTGCAAAGTGCAAGAGCATGGACGAGGTGAATGCGCTCACTATCGACGGCGAGAACATTCAGGATGCCATCACAAACCGTTCTGGCGTAACAGGCGAGAAGATGGAACTCGACGGCTTCAGCTATGTTGAAGGCGAGGACATCGTTGCTTACAACCACATGAACCAGAACTTCCTTTGTGCACTTGTTGTACTGAACAAGAAGGGCTTTGAAGAGGCTGGCAAGGGCGTAGCTATGCAGGTTGCAGCTATGTCACCAATCGCACTCAACGCTGCATCTGTTCCTCAGGACGTTAAGGACACTGAGACAAAGAATGCTGTAGAGAAGGCTAAGCAGAATCAGATTGCTAAGGCTGTAGAGGCTGCACTGAAGAAGGCTGGCATCAACCCTGCTCACGTT
Source organism: Bacteroidales bacterium (assembly GCA_030528885.1). Taxonomy (GTDB): domain Bacteria; phylum Bacteroidota; class Bacteroidia; order Bacteroidales; family Bacteroidaceae; genus Minthosoma. The sequence goes on from JAUMXY010000022.1 coordinate 5,707, forward strand.
GACTCAGAAGACCACATCGAGTCTAACACTGCTAAGGGCTGGATTACTCCAGAAGATGCTGCTAAGGCTCGCGAAATCAAGGCTACTGTAGCACAGGAGGCTGAGGCTAACCTGAAAGAGCAGATGATTCAGAACATTGCAAACGGTATGGTTGCTAAGTTCTACAAGGAAAGCTGTCTGCTCGAGCAGGCTTACATCGACGACAACAAGATTTCTGTTGCACAGTATCTCCAGAACATCGACAAGGAGCTTACAGTTACAGACTTCAAGCGTTTCACACTTCGTGCTGAATAATTGAAATTCTATCACATAACAAAGGAAAGGGGCTGCAATTCATGCAGTCCCTTTTTTACTGGCCACATTCCTAATTTCTCCACAAGCATGTGCTATCTGACAAGTTGACACAGCACGCTGCATGGACAGGAAGGCTTGTTTATCGGTTGCGTTTTTGTTTCTCTTGATAGAACTTGATTTTCAGCTTGAGCTTTTCCTGAGTCTCCTTCGCCTGTGACACGTCATGCATGGCTTTGGCCAAAGCATAGCACTGAGCGATGTCTGCTTTTACTGCATCCGAGAGTCCTTGCGGAAGGGCTGCGACATAATTCTCGTCTGTCACATCTACCTGCTGAAAAGAGTACTCTCGCTTCTTGTTGATTGACACCAGCAGAAGCGCCCCGCCCTCTTCCACTTCCGGAAAGAAAACAAACTTCGACTTGTTTCCTGCATATTTGGGCAGCACATAATAGCCTGTGGTCTGGTACTCTTCTTGTTTCTCAAAAACGAACTGTCCTTTCAAGTCTTCTAACTCAAAAGCCTTGAACACAGCCAGACTGTCGGCTTGCTGCAACTGGAGCTGCGCCTGCACTATCTCCAAGGAGTCATGCTCGCGAATTTCAGCCTTTCGCTGCTCTACTGCTGAGGGGGCATTGCTGCATGAAGGGAGGCCGACTGCCATGCCCCAAAGGGGAATGCTTAAAATCAAATAAAAAGTTCTTTTCATAATGGAAGTTTTGATACAAAGATAGAACTTTCACCGCACTAATCAACGAAAAAGAAGAAAAAATATCATAATATTCCATACGTTTTCCTATCTTTGCAGTCTAAAAGCATAGGTCTAACAACGCAGCCAATGAAACTACTCACTTTAGAAGATAGACTTAAGGCACTTGACCATCCGTTCTTTCGCCTCATCTCTGAAACAGCAGAAGAACTAGGATTAGCGTGCTACATCATTGGAGGCTGGGTGAGAGATTTATACCTTGAGCGCCCGTCGAATGACATTGACATCGTTGTCATTGACCCTGAAAGACGGATTGAAAGACCGGGGATAGCCATTGCCGAAACGTTAAAGGGGAAAATCGGCAAGAAAGTTCACATTGCAATCTACCGCAATTTCGGCACAGCGCAACTCAAGCACAAGAATTTGGAAATTGAATTTGTCGGAGCTCGCAAAGAAAGCTACGACAGGAATTCACGCAAGCCTATCACCGAAGACGGCACTCTGGAGGAAGACCAGAACCGCCGAGACTTCACGGTCAATGCTATGGCTCTTTCTCTGAACAAAGAGGATTTCGGCGAATTGATAGACCCGTTTGATGGCCTATACGACCTTGAGGAAAAAATCATTGCAACACCGCTTGACCCAGATATTACTTTCAGCGATGACCCGCTTCGCATGATGCGCTGCATTCGTTTTGCGACGCAGCTGAACTTCCATATTGAAGAAGAAACGTCCAATGCCTTGGGGCGCAACAAGGACCGCATCAAGATTATCTCCAAGGAGCGTATTGCAGAAGAGCTGAATAAGATTATACTCTCCCCTATGCCGTCCAAAGGCTTTGTTGAGCTCGAACAATGCGGATTGCTACCGCTTGTTTTCCCCGAGCTGGCGCAACTGCAAGGCGTCGAGACGAAAAACGGGAAAGCGCATAAAAACAATTTCTATCACACACTCGAAGTGCTTGACAATGTAGCAAAAGAAACTGTCAAGTTTTACAGCACACCTGACGGGAAGGGGAAATGGGAGTCTGCAACCGACCATGTCCTTTGGCTCCGCTGGGCTGCTTTGCTGCACGACATTGGCAAGCCCAAGTCTAAACGCTTCGACCCACTGTTAGGATGGACATTTCACAACCACAATGACATTGGCGAGAGAATGATACCAACCATCTTCCGCCGCATGAAGCTGCCGATGAACGAGAAGATGAAATTTGTTCAGAAACTTGTTCAGCTGCACATGCGTCCTATCGTCATTGCTGATGAAGAAGTTACAGACAGCGCAGTCAGAAGACTGTTGTTTGAAGCGGGAGATGACATTGATGATTTGATGCTGCTCTGTACGGCAGACATTACTTCCAAGAACGAATTGAAGAAGAAGAAATTCCTCGACAACTTCATGACTGTGCGCACGAAGCTCGTGGAAATTGAGGAGAAAGACCGAATACGCAACTTCCAGCCACCTGTCAGCGGCGAGGAAATCATGGAGATGTTCGGTCTGAAGCCCAGCAAGGAGGTCGGCATACTGAAGACGGTCATAAAAGATGCCATCCTTGACGGGAAAATCCCTAATGAATACGAGCCAGCCAAAGCGTTACTCGTTGAGGAAGCTAAAAAATTAGGACTGACAATTACTAACTCATAAAACCTTAAGAACATGAAACGATTAACAACACTGATGCTTGGTGTGGCTCTCATGGCACAGACTGCCACTGCCCAACTTGCACTCGACAAGAAGCAGAATACAGGGAATGAACAATCCCAAAAGGTTACAGCCACCATCCAGAAAGTGAACGATTATTGGCAAAGCCACAACTCTCCCAAATGCCGTGCATTCTGGGACAATGCGGCTTATTTCACTGCCAATCAAAAGGTGTACCAGCATACTCAGAAGAAGGAATATCTTGACTATGCTATTGAATGGGCAGAATACAATCATTGGAAAGGGGCAACTCAAAAAGACAAGAGCAGGTGGGAATACAAGACTTACGGAGAGGGAATGAATCACGTGCTTTTTGCAGACTGGCAGATTTGTTTTCAGGTATATATAGACCTTTACAAGCTGGAACGCCGCGCTGAGCGCATTGAGCGCACCTTGGAAGTGATGTGCCATCAAGCATCCACACCTGAAAAAGATTATTGGTGGTGGTCTGACGCCCTATACATGGGATTGCCCATCTTCTCTAAGCTTTACACCATCACACATGACCAGAAGTTGCTGGACAAGCAATACGAGTGCTTCAAATGGACGGACAGTCTGCTTTTTGACACAGAAGACCAGCTATACTACCGTGATGCGAAATATATTTATCCCAAAGTAAAAACCGCTTGCAACAACGGCAAGTCTTTCTGGGCGCGTGGCGACGGCTGGGTATTGGCAGGATTGGCGCTGGTGCTGCAAGACCTGCCAGAGGACAGCAAATACCGTCCGTTCTACATCGACCGCTTCAAAAAACTGGCAGAAGGTGTTGCCAGATGCCAACAGCCCGAAGGCCACTGGACACGTTCTATGCTTTGTCCTGATGACGCTCCAGGATATGAAACTTCAGGAACAGCCTTTTTCACTTACGGCATCCTATGGGGAGTGAACAACCACATTCTGCCTCAGAAGCAATACGAAGGAACTATCAGCAAGGCTTGGAAATACTTGTCAGAAGTAGCACTACAACAAGATGGAAGCATCGGCTATGTACAGCCCATCGGCGAGAAGCCAGACCCCACACGTACAGTCAATGCACGCTCGCAGGCACCTTTCGGCACAGGCGCATGGCTCTTGGCCGCATGCGAATACTGCGAATATCTGAACAGCCTCTCCAAGTAAGGGGAGCTAATTAAAAACAGAAGTTTCCCGTATGGAAGGAGACCACATCAAAATCAACTATTGGCTCATGCCGCTCTCATGGCTATATGGGCTTGTGGTAGGCATCAGAAACCTGATGTTCGATTATGGTGTGCTCAAATCCAGAAGATTTCCTCTTCCTGTTATCTGCGTGGGAAATCTCACCGTGGGAGGAACAGGCAAGACGCCTCACGCAGAGTACCTCATTCAACTGCTGTCTAAACAGTATCAAGTGGCTGTGTTGAGCCGAGGATACAAGAGAAAGACGAAAGGCTACATATTGGCAACGGAAGAAACTCCAATGGTTCAAATAGGCGACGAGCCTTACCAAATGAAACAAAAGTTTCCCCACATCCATATGGCTGTGGATAAAGATCGCTGCCATGGCATAGAGCAACTGATGAAGGACAAAGTGGAACCTTCTACTGATGTTGTCATCCTTGATGACGCGTTTCAGCACCGCTATGTGCAGGCTGGCATCAACATACTGCTGATGGACTATCACCGCCTCATCTATTTCGACAGGCTGTTGCCTGCAGGAAGACTACGAGAGCACTCAGCCGGTCGGTTACGCGCAGACATTGTCATTGTAACCAAGTGTCCACACAACATCACACCAATGGACCGCAGGGGAATAGAACGGACGCTTGATTTGGAGAGTTGGCAGAAGGTATTTTTCACGACATACAGATATCCTGAGACGATGGAAGAGGTCGGAGAGAATCCATTGCTGGTGACAGGAATCGCTTCACCTGAACAAATGGTATACGACCTTAAAAAAAGGATTCCGAAGTTAGAACTGATGAGTTTTCCAGACCATCACCACTTTACTCAGCGAGACATTGAGAACATACGGCATCGGGCTGCAGGACGGACTATCCTCACGACTGAGAAGGATGCAACACGCATATATGGACTTGAGAACATCAAGGTCATCCCTATTGAGATTGAATTCCTGGACAACAAGAAGAAAGACTTTGACCATCTCATTAAAAACTACGTAAAGAAAAGCTCACGCAATTATGTTTCAAAAAAACAAGGGAAATAATGGCAACTGAAATATCTACACTTGGTGAGTTTGGCCTCATCAAACATCTCACCGATTCCATAGAGCTTAAGAATGCCGAAACTCGATATGGCGTAGGCGACGATTGTGCTATTCTGCAATACGGAGAGAACAAAGACATTCTGGTCACGACAGACATGCTGATGGAGGGGGTGCATTTCGACCTCACTTACATCCCTTTCAAACATTTAGGCTACAAGGCTGCAATGGTGAATCTGTCTGACATTTATGCCATGGGAGGGTCTCCCAAACAGATAACAGTCAGCATAGCTCTCAGCAAACGGTTCGGCATAGAAGACATGGAAGACTTTTATGCAGGTTTACGACTAGCGTGCGAGGCGCATGGAGTTGACATCATAGGAGGTGATACCACCAGTTCAAGAACAGGATTAGCCATCTCCATCACGGCTATAGGCGAAGTGGAAAAGGAATCTGCCATCTATCGCAATGGGGCAAAAGAAACAGACCTCATTTGTGTGAGCGGCGATTTAGGAGCAGCTTACATGGGACTGCAGTTACTCGAGCGAGAGAAGGACGTATATTACAAGCAGATTGAAACTGCCAAAACAGACATTGAGCGCATGGCTATCTCGCAACCTGATTTTAGCGGACGGGAATACTTGCTGGAAAGACAAATGAAACCAGAAGCACGAAGAGACATACTGGAACAGCTACGCCAAGCAGGCATCAGACCTACCGCCATGATTGACATCAGCGATGGACTTTCCTCCGAGCTGTTGCACATCTGTACACAAAGCAAATGCGGTTGCAGAATCTACGAGGAGCGTATTCCTATTGATTATCAGACCGCAGTCATGTGTGAAGAGATGAACATGAACCTCACCACTGCTGCCATGAATGGCGGAGAAGATTACGAGCTGCTGTTCACTGTCCCGATTGCAGACCATGAAAAAATAGAACAAATGAAAGATGTGAAGCTCATCGGTCACATCACCAAACAGGATTTAGGATGCGCTCTCATCACGCGTGATGGAAGCGAATTTGAATTAAAAGCACAAGGATGGAATCCTCTTACATAAACATTCAAAAAATATAAGATTATGAGAGTAATTATTGAACCCGATTATGCAGCATTATCAAAGTGGGCTGCAAATTATGTCGCAAACAAGATTATTGAAGCTAATCCAACACCCGAAAAGCCTTTTGTTCTGGGATGTCCGACAGGCTCTTCACCGCTTGGACTTTACAATGAGCTCATCGCGATGCACAAGGCTGGAAAATTATCATTCCAGAATATCATAACGTTCAATATGGATGAGTACGTTAATCTCCCAGAAGAACACCCCGAGAGCTACCACAGCTTTATGTGGAAAAATTTCTTCGGGCACATAGACATTAAACCAGAGAATGTACATATTCTGAACGGCAATGCTCCTGACCTCATCGCTGAATGTAACCACTACGAGGAACTCATCGCTGAAGCTGGCAGCATCGATCTTTTCTTAGGCGGCATTGGTCCTGACGGACACATAGCTTTCAATGAGCCAGGCAGTTCGTTGTCATCTCGCACACGCATCAAGACCCTCACAACTGACACAATTCATGCCAACTGCAGGTTCTTCGGAAATGACCTCAATCTTGTACCGAAACAAGCTCTGACAGTCGGCATAGGAACCATTATGGATGCTCATGAGGTTCTGCTCGTTTGCAATGGACATAACAAAGCACGTGCTCTCAAGCACTGTATCGACGGAGACATCAGCCACAAATGGACATCCTCAATTCTGCAGATGCACCCACGCGCCATCGTTGTTTGCGATGAGGCAGCCTGCGATGAGCTAACTGTTGGCACTTATAAGTATTATCTCGACAAGGAACGAGGTAATCTGTAACATAGGCCTTTATAAACAAGGATGCTTGACCAATCATATAAATAGCGGCGGGAGTTCATCAAAGAACTCCCGCCGCTACTTATATTGCTTCCTTATTCTTCCAAAAAATCTTCGACAAGCGCCAACACCTCAACCTGTGCAATTTCAAGGTTATCATTAACAACCACCTCATCAAAATGCTCGGCTTGGCTCAACTCATACCTTGCGCGCTCTATTCGCTGTTCAATCACCTCGGGAGCATCTGTGGCACGCGCTTCTAGCCGTCGGCGAAGCTCTTCTATGCTTGGAGGTTGAATAAAGATGCTGAGCGCACGTTTCCCGTAAATCTTTTTTATACGCATCGCGCCATTCACATCCACATCAAATATCACATTTTCGCCAGCAGCTAGCTGTTTATCAACCTGCGACTTAAGAGTTCCATAGAACTTGTCTGCATAAACCTCCTCATACTCCACAAACTCATCGTCGGCTATCTTCTTTCGAAATTCCTCTGGAGTAAGAAAAAAGTATTCCACACCATTCTGTTCCTTGCCTCTTGGTGCACGAGACGTCGCAGAGATAGAAAAGTGAAGATTCAATTCTTCTTCTCCTCCGTCAGCCATGATGCTGTTGATAATCGTAGATTTGCCAGAGCCTGAAGGAGCGGCAAATATAACAAGTTTCCCTTCCATATAAAACTACATTACATTCAACACCTGTTCTTTTATCTGCTCCAGTTCATCCTTCATCTTAACAACGATGTTTTGCATCTCTGCCTGATTTGATTTCGAACCTGTCGTATTGATTTCCCGTCCCATTTCCTGAGCAATAAATCCGAGTTTCTTACCTTGTCCCTGCCCCTCTTCCATCGTTTGGATAAAATATGCAAGATGATTGGACAAGCGCTGTTTCTCTTCCGAAATATCCAGTTTCTCAATATAATATATCATCTCTTGTTCCAATCTATTCTTGTCGTACTCTACGCCAATATGTTGCTCCAGAGCATCCTGTATTCGCTGGCGAATCTTCTCTGTACGTTCCTTTTCATATGGTTCGATAGATGCCATCAGAGCGGCTATATTATCAATCTTCTCACGGAATTTCACGGCCAATGCAGCCCCTTCTTGTTTACGAAAAGCAACAGTCTCATTGATAGCACCTTCTACAGCCTTCTTCGCTTCCTCCCATTCTTCCTCCGACAACTCTTCAACTTCTGTATGAGATAGCACTTCTGGCAAACGAAGAAGAGTCGCATACCAATCTTCGGGTTCTGGCAGATGCAACTCCTGCTGCATCTTCTCTATCTGCTTCTTATATTCAGCCACCAATTGCAAATTTATCGGAGACAAGCAAGAGGTACAGTCTTTCTCTACCCACAAAACAAAATCCACTTTACCACGTTCCAGACTCTGCTGGATAAGCTGCCTTATTTCTATATCTTTTTCGCGATACAGAGGAGCTATGCGCGTCGTCAAGTCAAAAGCCTTGCTGTTGAGCGACTTCAGTTCCGCATGTATTTTCTTTCCTCTGAATTCCACGACACATTTGCCGTAGCCTGTCATTGACTGTATCATACCATAAATGTTATTTTTTGCAAAGGTAGCAAAAAAGAATTAGGAATAAGAGTTTTAGGATTGGAGAATTTATCATTTATATGAATTTTCTTGCTGGACATATAAAAAATCCTAATAACCAATTCCCATTTCCCTTTTTTTACGTACCTTTGCATATAGTTAGTATTCAGAAAAAGCAAGACATACAATGTCCGTCATTTTACATATTGAAACATCAACCGACCTTTGTAGCGTTGCTGTAAGCCAAGATAGCGCCATCATCTTCCAAACAGACAATACAGACAAGGAGGCAAAGTCGTCTGTCCTCAAGGAAAAAAAAGGCACGAATCACGCTTCTATACTCGGCACCATGGTGGATGAAGCACTCTCTTTCACAGACAATCACGCCATTCCGTTCGACGCTGTTGCTATCAGTATCGGTCCAGGCAGTTATACTGGTCTACGCATCGGGACATCAATGGCCAAGGGCATTGCATACGGAAGAAATCTTAAGCTCATCGCCCTACCAACGTTAGAGATACAATGCGTTCCTGTGCTTTTAGTACACGATGACCTCCCCGAAGATGCCTTGCTGTGCCCTATGATTGATGCAAGGCGTATGGAAGTATATGCGTCTCTTTACTCAAGAGCTTTAAAAACTGTTGTAAACACAAGCCCTTTCATCATAGACGAAAAGTCTTTCGAAAGCTATCTGAACGAGCACCCCATTTACTTCTTTGGCAACGGAGCAGAAAAATGCAAGAGCGTCATACGACATCCCAACGCCCATTTTCTTGATGGTGTTCCATTGCTAGCCAAATACATGTCACCTCTCGCTGAGAAAAAGTACCTACGAGAAGAATTTGAGGATGTTGCCTACTTGGAGCCCCAATATCTAAAAGAATTTCAAACAACTACTGCAAAGAATTTATTATAATGGACTATAATACCCAACGAGAAAAACTAATCATGCCAGAATATGGGCGCGGCATCCAGCAGATGGTAGAGCACTGCAAAACTATCGAAAACAAGGAAGAGCGCCTGCTATGTGCGAAGACCATTGTCGACACGATGGCAAACATGGCTGAGCAAACAGCTGACAAGGAAGACTTTCAAAAAAAGTTATGGAATCATCTTGCAGCCATGGCACAATACGAACTCGACATCGACTATCCTGTAGAAATCAAAAGGATTGACGATGAAAGTACTCGTCCTGAACAAATGCTTTACCCTCAGAAACGCATCCAAAAGCGCAATTACGGAGCAATCGTCGAACAATTTACAGAGCACCTCGCCACCATGGAAGATAACACGCTGCGCGACGAACTCACAATTCTCGTTGCCAACCACATGAAACGCGACTTATCAAACTGGAGCGTAGATTCCATGAGTGATGAAAAGATTGCCGATGACATGGCATCTTACACCAATGGTAAAATCCAAATAGATTTCAACCGCCACCAACTTATCAGTGATGGCGAACTCTTAAGCAGTCGTATTTCTACCAGCGTAAAAAAGAAGAAAAAAAGATAATGGCATCATTCATCATAGAAGGCGGTCACCAGCTACATGGAGAAATCACCCCACAAGGAGCCAAGAACGAAGCTCTGGAGGTCATTACAGCCGTATTGCTAACCGACGAACCTGTCACCATCAAAAACATCCCAGACATACTTGATGTCAACAATCTCATCAATCTCCTTCGCAAAATGGGCGTGCAAGTCACTCCGCAAGGAAATCACGAGTGGACGTTTCAAGCAGACAAACTTGACATAAACTACCTTGGTAGCCAAGAATTTGTCCAATGCTGTTCTACCTTACGCGGCAGCATCCTCATGCTTGGCCCATTACTCGGCCGTTTTCACAAAGCTTGTGTTGCAAAACCTGGAGGGGACAAAATCGGACGCCGACGCTTAGACACCCATTTCCTGGGCATCCAAGAATTGGGTGCAAAGTTTAGCTACAATAACCAACTTGGCGTTTATGAGATTGACGCACAAGAACTCAATGGAAAGTACATTCTTCTTGACGAAGCCAGCGTGACAGGAACAGCAAACATCATCATGACTGCCGTTCTTGCTAAAGGCATCACAACAATATACAATGCAGCCTGCGAGCCCTACATTCAGCAATTGTGCCGCATGCTAAATTCGATGGGGGCAAAGATTACAGGAATCAGTTCTAACCTGCTAACAATCGAAGGAGTAGAAAAGCTACACGGCACAGAACACACGATTCTCCCCGACATGATTGAAGTCGGTTCCTTTATTGGCCTTGCCGCCATGACGGGAAGCGACATCACCATCAAGAACGTCAGCTACGAGAACCTTGGAATCATTCCCAATATGTTCAGTCGTTTAGGCATTAGTATAGAACGCTGTGGCGATGACATCCATATACCAGCACATCAACATTACGAAGTTCAGTCGTTCATGGACGGAAGCACTATGGCTATAGCCGATGCGCCATGGCCAGGACTCACCCCTGACCTCTTGAGCATCATCTTAGTTGTTGCCACCCAAGCGAATGGCACCGTACTCATTCATCAGAAGATGTTTGAGAGTCGACTCTTCTTCGTAGACAAACTCATTGATATGGGTGCACAGATTATCCTATGTGACCCTCATCGAGCAGTCGTTGTCGGACACAACCACAAGTTCAAACTCCGTGGTGCCCGCATGTCAAGCCCTGACATCCGCGCAGGAATTGCACTGCTCATCGCTGCCATGTCTGCCGAAGGAGTCAGCACTATCAGCAACATTGAACAGATTGACCGAGGGTATGAGGACATAGAAAAGCGCCTCACTAACTTAGGAGCATCTATAAAAAGAATTCCATGATACACCAAGAAGACGTTTATCTGATTGGCAAAATGACCAAAACGCACGGACTGAAAGGAGAAATAAACTTTCAGTTTACCGATGATGTATGGGACAGAACAGACATCAGCTATCTCATCTGCGAAATCGAAGGAATTCTGGTACCCTTTTTCATTGAGGAATACCGCTTTCGCAGCGACAGTACCGCACTGGTCAAATTCGAAGATTTAGATAGTGCAGATGCAGTCCAAATGCTAGTGAACAGCAATGTATATTTCGAGAAGAAATACCAAGATGAGCTCGGAGATGATGAAGTATCGCTAAACTATTTCATTGGTTTCAAAATGACAGATTGCAACAGCGGTGAAACCATCGGCACTATTATTAACATCGACGATAATACCGAGAACTGGCTTTTCATCGTAGAAAGAGCTAATGGCGAAGAAGTAATGATACCCGCCCACGAAGAGTTCATCTTTGAAATTAAACAAGAAGAAAAAATCATGTCCATGGACTTGCCAGAAGGATTACTTGAATTATGAAGAAAAGAATTTGTATATTAGGCTCAACAGGAAGCATTGGCACTCAGGCTCTTGATGTGATAGCTCAACACAGCGATTTATACGAAGCGTATGTGTTGACAGCATACAACAATGCAGACCTGCTCATCGAACAAGCCAGAAAGTTCACACCTGAAGCAGTTGTTATTGCAAACGAAAACAACTATGGGAAAGTGAAAGATGCACTCTCCGACCAGCCTATTAAAGTGTATGCAGGAGCAGATGCTCTCTGTCAAGTTGTACAGGATGACAACATCGACATCGTACTTGCATCTATGGTTGGATTCGCAGGCCTAGAACCAACTATTGCCGCAATTAAAGCAAAAAAAATGATTGCTTTGGCCAACAAAGAAACCTTGGTCGTAGCAGGCGATCTCATCACCCGATTGGCAAATGAGCATCAGGTGCCCATATTGCCTGTTGACTCTGAACACTCTGCCATTTTTCAATGCATCGAGCCTGGCAACAAGATAGATAAATTGCTCCTCACATGCAGCGGCGGTCCATTCCGCAACTTCACCCAAGAGCAGCTGGCTACCGTTACTAAATCAGACGCCCTAGCGCACCCAACTTGGAATATGGGCGCAAAAATCACCATTGACTCTGCCACCCTTATGAATAAGGGGTTTGAAGTCATTGAAGCCCGTTGGCTTTTTGGTGTCAGGCCAGAGCAGATTCAGGTAGTAGTTCATCCTCAATCGGTCATCCATAGTGCGGTGCAATTCGAAGATGGGGCCATCAAAGCCCAGTTAGGAGTGCCAGATATGCGCCTGCCCATTCAATACGCATTCAGCTATCCCAAGCGGTTCCCTCTAGATGGCGAGCGTTTAGACCTATTCAAAATGAAAGCTCTCACTTTCGAACAGCCTGACACCCAGCGGTTCCGTTGCCTGGGACTAGCCTATGAGTCCTTAAAACAAGGAGGTAATATGCCCTGCATTGTCAACGCTGCCAACGAAATAGCAAACAGAGCGTTCATCGATGACAGAATCGGCTTTGAGCAGATTGCTGACATCATCGAAAAAACAATGCAGCAGACAACCTTTACAAAAGATTCCACTTTAGAAACCTATTTACAAACAGATAAAGAAGCAAGACAATACGCTTCCACCTTGATATAATGGAAACAGTTCTCATCAAAGGATTGCAGTTGCTAATTTCATTGGCCCTTCTCATCATTCTTCACGAAGGAGGGCACTTTCTTGCAGCCAAGATTTTTAAGGTAAGAGTAGAGAAATTCTATCTCTTTTTCGATTGGAAATTTAGTCTTTTCAGCACCTACAGTAACTGGTGGCGCAAGCTTACTGGCAAACAACCTGCAAAGAAAAAGGACAACGGAGAATACGAATATGAAGGCACCGAATATGGAATAGGCTGGATCCCCCTCGGTGGCTATGTCAAAATTTCTGGTATGGTTGACGAGTCCTCCTTCAACGAAGATGATAGCCAAAAGAGTTTCTGGAGCCAACTCCCACAACTCATGAAGAACATCATCATCAGAAATGAGGATGTGAAAGGTGAGAAATGGGAATTCCGTACCCATCCTGCATGGCAACGCCTCATCATCATGCTGGGAGGTATTATCATGAACTTCCTCACAGCGTTCTTCATCTACGCAATGGTATTGTTCACATGGGGAGAGACCTTTGTCAAAAGCGAGGACATGAACTATGGCATGAAGTTCTCCGAGCAAGCTAAAGCAGATGGTTTCCGCGATGGCGACATCATCATCAAGGTAGACGACAAGGTTGTCGAGTCGTGGAAGACAGCGGTCCTTCAAGACCTGTCCAACGCACAAACAGCAACAGTGCTCCGCAATGGAGAAGAGGTTGCTATTACTCTTCCCGAAAACATGTCGCTGCTAGACATGATAGAGCAACCTGTTTATGCGTCTATCTGCGCCCCTATAGCCATCGACAGCATCCTTCCTGGCACACCTGCAGCTGATGCGGGTATGAAAAAGACTGACAGAATTTGTTCTGTCAACGGAATTGCCATCAATGATTTCAACGATTTCCAAAATGCTCTTTTCAATATCCAATCTCAATTGCCAGAGAACGCCAATTTCGGAGACAGCCTGAAAGCTCGACAAATCACACTTGTGCTCAACGACTCCATCACCAAAGAGATAACACTCACCCCCGAATTTACACTCGGATTTGTCAACAAAATGCCGTATCAAGACAAAATCAGCAAAAAGACATACGGATTCTTCGAGTCATTCCCTGCTGGTGTCAACTACGGCATCGAGACTCTCAAGAGCTATGTTGACCAAATGAAATACATTTTCACCCCCAAAGGTGCACGTCAGGTTGGTGGTTTCATCAGCATCGGCAACATATTCCCGAATGTTTGGGACTGGCAAAAATTCTGGTTACTCACAGCCTTTCTGTCCATCGCCCTTGGATTTGCCAATGTGCTTCCTATCCCAGCACTTGATGGCGGCCATGCACTCTTTGCCACCTTTGAACTCATCACAAGAAAACGCCTTAATGACAATTTCTTGCTTGTTGTTCAATACTTCGGCATGTATATTCTGATTGGACTTATGATCTTAGCCCAGTTCAACGATATTCTACGATTATTCGGGTTGTAGTCTGTACTCTCTAAACAGAGCAAGACAACAAATCCCAACCAACACCTTGCAACAGATGTGCTCCACACCGATGTGTTGATATGCCCCATATCGGTTCATCGATGTGGAGCACATTGAATTCAATTACACTCAGCCTCGCCCCTAAAACCGACTTTACAAAAACCCACAGAGCATCCTATGAAGATATTAGCCGTTGGCATGAACTATGCCGAACATATTGACGAACTGCATACTAAAGCAGAGCTAAATTCGTTATTACATACAGATCCGGTACTTTTCTCCAAGTTCGACTCAAGCATCATACAGCCAGGAAGACCCTTCTTCGTCCCCGACTTTGCTGCGCGTTTCGACTATGAGACAGAGATTGTGATTAAAATAGCCCGCGTTGGCAAAGACATCAGCGAACGCTTTGCCCATCGCTATTACGACGAATTAACTGTCGGCATAGACTTTACCGCTCGCGACCTTCAAGACGAACTGCGCGCCAAAGCTATGCCATGGGAATGCTGCAAAGGCTTCGACGGCAGCGCAGCTATCGGCAAGTTCATCAACAAGAAAGAACTCGGATGTGATGTTCAAGACATCCATTTCCACATGGACCTCAACGGAGAGCTCAAGCAATCAGGACACACAGCCCACATGATTCACACCATTGACCACATCATCGCGCACGCATCCAAGTTCTTCACCCTCAAGACAGGAGACCTCATCTTCACTGGCACGCCTGCAGGCATCGGCCCGGTCAATGAGGGCGACAAAATCGAAGCCTATATTGGCGACAAGAAACTGCTCGACCTAAGAGTCAAATAACGACACATAACATGCAAGAGGTTATCACATGAAAAGAAAATTGTACACATTACTCCTTTTAACGGCATTGTTTACCATAGTCAATGCCCAGCCTCGCTACGCAGAACACTCAAAACTCGCCAGCGGCAAATGGGTGAAGATACGCGTAAAAAGCGAAGGTGTGTACCAGTTGACAAGTTCCACGTTGAAGAACATGGGATTCAGCAATCCTGAAAAAGTCAGCCTATATGGCTATAACCTCCCCTTCCTTCCGGAAGCCAACATCGAAAATCTTGATGACGACCTCACCGAGATTCCTCTCTATCGAAAGACCAACGGCACATTGCTCTTCTACTCCTGCGGGCCTACCGAATGGAAACGAAAGAATGCGACCAGCCCTTACACCCACCGTAACAATCCCTACTCCAATTACATCTATTACTTTCTGACCGAAAGCGCTGGTACACCCGCCCCTTTCGTAAAGAAGGATGCCGCCAGTGTCTCCACCAACGCACAAAGCACTTATTACACCCACACGTTGCGCGAGCAAGACGCCTATTCATTCTTAAACACTGGTCGTACCTTCTTCGAGCAGCACGACTATGCCTCAGGCAACACCCAAACCTACAAACTCACATTCGACAACACCAGCTGCGGCGACATCATCATCGATGTATGCTTCGGCGCTGCCGGCAACAGTTCCTCCACGCTATCAGTATCCGCTGGCGGCAACAGCCTTGGGCAACTATCATTCACAAAGCTTGCCAACTACCAATACGCATCCGTCAGCAGCAAATCCTTTACACTCTACGACCAAACAGCCTCATCACTCAATATCACGCTGAAACACACCCGCTCATCTGGTGTTTCTGGACATCTTGATTACATCCGTGCAAGTTATGAAGCACAACTTTCGCTGACAGGCAAGAGCTACATAACTTTCAGTCCCAACAACGATGGCATCAAAGCATTTGCCCTGCAAGGAGCAAACAGCGCTACCAGCATTTGGGACATCACCACTCCAACACAAACCCACGAACTCGAAGGGACATTTGCCGGGACAACCTGCACCGTAGCTGTCTCTAGCACAACCTTCACAGACAAATACCTCGCAGTCAACACCAGTGCAAGCTTTCCCTCCCCTGAACTCGTCGGGCAGATAGAGAATCAGAATCTCCATGCCCTCGATAGCATCAATTTGCTCATCATCGTGCCAGCCAACGGAAAGCTGACGGCACAAGCACAGCGCCTTGCCGATGCGCACACCCTCAAAGATGGTATCAGATGTGTAGTCGTGGAGGCTGACAAAATCTACAACGAATTCTCATCAGGCACCCCCGACGCCACGGCCTATCGCCGACTGATGAAAATGCTTCACGACAAGCAATACGGCACATCTTCCACACTCACCACCACACAGAAAGGAAGCCTCAACCTCCTGCTGTTCGGCAATTGCATGTGGGACAACAGACTGCTCACCAGCGGCCTCACCTCCAAATCTCAAGACGATTATCTATTAGCCTATGAATCTGATAATTCGTGGTCACACACCGATTCTTATGTCATGGAAGAATACTTCACCCTGCTTGCCGACGGGAAAGGCATCTCGCCACTGAAAGAAAAGCCCGATTGCGGAGTCGGACGCATCCCTGTCACCACAGCCTCTGAAGCTAAAGCCGTAGTTGACAAACTCATCAGCTACATGTACAACATCCATGCCGGCGCATGGAAGAACACCATCTGCCTGATGGGCGACGACGGCAATGAGAACATACACATGGAAGATGCCGAAAGCGTGTTGGAATACACAAAAAAACTCTTCCCTGACTATCACTATAAACGTATCTACTGGGACAGCTATCCTCGACAGCAGTCAGCTACCGGCAGCAGCTATCCCGATGCCTATGCCGCCGTCAACAAGACCATGCAGGAAGGTGCGCTCATCATGAACTACACCGGTCATGGCGCTCCTTACACCCTATCCCACGAGCAAGTGCTGAAAACAGCAGATTTCCAGAACTGGACATCCCCCAACCTTCCACTCTGGATTACCGCGGCATGCGACGTAGCTCCATTCGACATGAATACAACGAACCTCGCTTGCGAAGCACTCCTCAACAAAAAAGGTGGAGCCATGGGATTCATCGGTACCGCACGCACCGTCTATTCATCGCCCAACCGTACAATCAACAGGAACTTCATGTCACACGTCCTCGCCCACAAGAACAACGGCGAACGATACACCTTAGGTGAAGCACTTGCACAGGCCAAGGCAGACATCATTGCTTCCAAGAGCTACCTTTCCAAGCTTGACACCATCAACAAAGCCCATTTCATCTTGCTTGGCGACCCAGCCATCAAGCTCATCACGCCCACACACAAGGTTAAGATAGACAAAGTCAACGGCAAATCCATACAGTCCGACGCGCTGCCCACCATCTCGGCAGGCGAGACTGTCACCATCGAGGGGCACATCATCGACCCTGAAGGCAAGGCTGCCACCGACTTCAACGGCATCGTATCCCCCATCGTCTATGACAACGAGCAGCACATCGTATGCAAAAACAACCCCAAAGATGACGTCGAGCCTTTTGAGTACAATGACCGCACGCGCACCCTCTACGCTGGTGCCGACTCCGTCTC
Organism: Bacteroidales bacterium; assembly: GCA_030528885.1. GTDB lineage: Bacteria > Bacteroidota > Bacteroidia > Bacteroidales > Bacteroidaceae > Minthosoma. The sequence goes on from JAUMXY010000022.1 coordinate 23,400, forward strand.
GGCAGGCAAATTCGCCTTCACATTCCCCGTGCCGCTCGACATTAACTACTCTGATGAGCCAGGACTCATCATCCTCCATGCCATTAGCCACGACAAGAGCATTGAGGCACAAGGACTCTTCGAAGACTTCCTCATTGGCGACACTTACATAGAAGAGCAAACAGACACCGTCGGTCCAACCATCGCCGCATACTCTGATGGACACAACACTGGCGAAATAAGCATCACCACGACAACGCCAACCATCAGAATCACCCTCTACGATGAAAACGGCATCAACACCACGGGCAACGGTTTAGGCCACGACATCATCGCCATCATCGACGGAAAAGAAGCCTTGACCTACACCCTCAACAGCCACTATACGCAAGCTATCGGCGACTACCGTTCTGGTACCGTCGAGTACACCTTGCCCACCCTTCCTGCAGGCAAGCACACCCTCACCGTGCGCGCCTTCGACACCCTCAACAACATGGGCGAAGGTCACTACAGCTTCGAAGCGGTAGAAGGACTCCAAGAAGAATACGACATCTTCGACACAGCAGGACGGCAACTGCAGCACACCGACGACCTCACATCTCTGCCTAAGGGAATCTACATCAAACGCCTGCGACTCACATCACCCAAAGGCGTAGTCTACACAAAGTCAGAAAAAATCCTTGTTACACAATAAAGCAAGGCACTCCTCGTTTCTTATAGAAAAACAACAACAATGAAAAAGATACTATTCACAGCCATACTATCCGTGCTCTTCACCAATATGAAAGCACAAGACATCAAGAATCAGCTCAACCCCATCTATCACGGAGTCACCTCGCTTGCCATCGCACCAGATGCACGTTCTGCAGGTCTCGGCGACGTGGGAGCAGCAACCGACCCCGATGTCAATTCACAGTTCTGGAATCCAGCCAAGTACCCCTTCTGCATCAGCCGTGCAGGCATCTCGCTCAACTACACCCCATGGCTGCGCCAGATTACCAATGACATCGACCTTGCCAACATCACTGGTTACTACCGCCTTGGCGACTACGATGCCCTGTCAGCTTCACTCCGCTACTTCTCGCTCGGCGAAGTTTACACAAGCCTTGACGCAGATGCCATGACCATCAAACCATACGAAATGGCTTTCGACATCGCTTACTCACGCATGCTATCCGAGACATTCTCAGCAGGCGTAGCCCTCCGCTACATCTACTCCGACCTCGGATACAGCGACGACGATGAGACAACACCAGGTTCAGCGTTCGCTGCCGACATTGCCCTCTACCACAACGGCTACATCAACATAGGTGGGCATGAAAGTCAGCTTGGCTGGGGTCTCAACATCAGCAACATCGGTTCCAAGATTTCCTACGATGACGGCAACACCTCAGAGTTCATCCCAACCAACATGCGATTCGGACTCTCCCTTCTCTACCCCATCGACGAATACAACACCATCACCATCGCAGCAGATGCCAACAAGCTCCTCGTACCTACACGTCCAACCATGGACCAATACATAGAACACATGATTGAGACAGAAGGCGGCACGGCTGCTGACTATGAGAACAACTTCTCCGACTACCGCACTTGGCTTGAAGGCGAAGGATACTTTAACGTTTCTCCTATATCAGGCATCTTCAAGTCCTTCGGCGACGCACCCAACGGATTCAAAGAAGAGTTGCAAGAAATACAGTGGAGCGCTGGTCTTGAGTACGCCTACAACAACCAATTCTTCCTTCGTGCCGGCTATCACTACGAGCACCCCAACAAGGGAAACCGTACCTACTTCACCGTCGGCGCCGGCTTCAAGATGAACGTCTTCTCCCTCGATGCAGGATACGTCATCTCCACAGCTCAGAGCAACCCGCTCGACCAAACTCTGCGCTTCTCACTTGCCTTCGACATGGACGGCATCGGTGACCTGCTGGGCAGACGCAGAAGATAACCCCCACATCTTCTCTCCCCACCCCAAAAACTTAAAAACCTAAAAACTCATAAACTCGTGAAAACAAGAATCGGTTTTGGCTACGATGTCCACAAACTTGTTGAAGGACGCGCCCTCTGGCTCGGTGGCATTCAGCTGGAGCACACGCACGGATTGCTCGGGCATTCCGATGCCGATGTGCTCATCCATGCCATCTGCGATGCCATACTTGGTGCAGCCAACATGCGCGACATCGGCTACCACTTCCCTCCGAAAAAAGGCAACGAGTTCGAGAACATCGACTCCAAGATACTTCTCCGCAAAACCATCGACCTCGTAGCAACCAAAGGCTATACCATTGGCAACATCGATGCTACCGTCTGCGCAGAGCGTCCCAAGCTCAACCCACACATCCCCCAGATGCAGCAGACCCTCGCCAATGTCATGGGCATCGACATCGATGACATCTCCATCAAAGCCACCACCTCCGAAAAGCTCGGCTTCACAGGACGCGAGGAGGGAATCAGCGCATACGCAGTGGTACTGCTGGAGAAGAATACGTAAGAACATAAATACATATTATTATATATTAAAGAATCCTCCTTAAGAATGCTTGAGGAGGATTCTTTTTTGTTATATATCACTTCAATGTAAAATACAATGTATAGATAACGTAAATTCAATATTCATATTCAAAAAGACCATATTTTATGGCTGGAACATTTTCTCCTGAGATACTTATAGACATCAGGTTCGGACAGGAGAGATAGGGCGAATTGTTGAACGTCAGATTCTTCTTTGTCTTTACATATTTATTTACTGGTTCATAGATGACATTCGTCAAGCGAGTACAGCCGTAGAATGAATTGTATTTCAGCTCCGTATTTGCAGGGACAACCAACTGATACAGGCTATTGCAATCCATAAAGGCGGACTCCTCCACCCTTAATACATTGTCAGGAATGCGGTAGATGGCAGGAATGTCCATTCCGCTGAATGCATATTTCCCAATCGACTTCACGCTCTTAGGGATTACTGCAACGGAACTGCCGCAGATTATCTTATTTGACTGAGATTCAATAATGCAGTTGCAGTCTTCGCGTGAATCATAGACTTTGTTGCCTTGCTCAACTACTACGTTTACCAGATTCACGCAGCCAGAGAAAGCCCCTGCATCAACACGCTCCACACTTGCAGGAATGAACACCTTGGTCAGTCGGCGGCAGCCCTTAAAGGCCGAAGCGCATATTCTCTTTATGCCGCTGCTGATAGTCGTGTTGTAGCAGCCAGCAAAAAGCACTGAGCCATCCATGCTAATCAGCGCATTATTCTCCTTGTTAGTGCGCCAGTCTTTATTCGAAGGAGAAACGGTAAAGGATGAAAGATTCTCGCAGTTAGTGAAAGGATTCTGAGAGAAACAGATGTCTCCAGCAGGAAGGTAGAACGACGTAAGGGAGCAGCAGCCATCGAATACAGACTGACCAAGCTGCAACGTGCTATTCTCCGGCAAGCCGATATCTTCAAGCCGGAAACAGTCGGAAAAAGCATAATCCTCTATGACCTCTATCCATTCGGGAATGCTCAGGGAAACCAAGCCTGCACAGCCGCGGAACGCACCTCTGGATATCTGCAATACACTTTTAGGGAACATCGTCCCTGCACAGCCCAGCTCAATGGCGTCGTCAGATGTGCGAATGACAGCATTGCACTGCTCACGAGAGTCGAAATCCGGATTTGACTTATCTACATCAATGGATTTTAGTTCCGGGCAGTTATAGAAAACACATTCGCCCAATGATGAAAGGGTGGAGGGGAAGCGGACGGAGCGGAGATTGGAGCATCCATTAAAAGCAAGTTTCCCTACAGTATTGATGCCTTCAGCTATCACCAAGTCTTTGACAAAGCAGCAGTTCATGAATCCTTTTGCTGCAATTTGGACTATCTTGTATGTTTCCCCCTTATCCTGGAGTCTTGAAGGGATATGTAAGGTCTCATGTCCCTGGTCGAGAACAGCATCCTTATTCATGGAGATGCAGTATTCAGATGGATTATTAGGACAAGGTGTTAAACGAAACAGGCCTACAATAACACTATTGTCTGAATAACAAGCTAATGAAAATCCACAGAATAATATACAAAAAAAGACTCTTTGGATATTGAATATATTTCTACGCATATTACTGCTTTTTAAAAGATTGATGTTTTAAATAATCGCATTTAAGGAATTCTTCAATGTATGAGGAAATTGTTTCCTTTATACATATTTAATTAATATCCATATATCTATATGATTATTTCTTATAAAGAACACACTTCACACGCGAAACAGAGTAGTTATTTTTATATCTGTCAGAATATTGACTCATACCATTCTTTTCACTGTAATAGTATTGTTGACTTGTAAGTGGATCTCTAACCTGCATATCTCCATTTTCACTGAAATTCTCCAATGAAACCCAATGCTCTACGTTATTGCCATCAGCATCTTTAGTTTCAAGTCCAACCATTGCCCCACGAACCCTTTTACCATCGGCAGTGTTCTTTAGGTTCTCAATAATTTGCCGAGCTTTTAATGAATCTTTTTCATAAGTATTAGGTAAATTATTATCCAATCCTGAAATTTTATCAAATGCATGAGCATTTTTATTAATTTCTTTCATTGCATTACATACAGAAAGTATTTCATCGCCTTTTAATCCACGTACGGTTGTATTATTTTGTAAATTATTCATATTCTCATCTTCGTCCCAATTTATTGCAGATTTAGCAGCATATAATACAGCACCTTGATACTTGGAATTATCAGCAGAACCACACATTTGTGCTATACTCCATAACCCACAATTGGAATATTTCAAGAATTGAGGATTATCTAAATTCCCTTCAGGACTAATTGTGGAACGAGTGGTTGGAGCCAAAGTGTAAGCTTGTTCTTCAAAAAACTCATAGTCTTCATCGCTGCTACAGCTAGTAATAACAGATGTTACAGATACCACAGTGATTGTGGAACATAAACTACAAACAAAAAAAAATCTTTTCATCTTAATAGTAATTAAATTAAGTTAATAATAATACCTCATTATGTGAGACGATATGCCTTACTTGCAAGTTTCCTTTATTCTTTCAATATCGCTTGATTCGACCTTGACACTTTTAGTAGCGATAATTTCAACAATAGAGTCCTTTTTTAAAACATTGTCTGTCAAATTATATACTTTATACAGCCCTTCAAGAGGTGCAAAACGTACAGGACACATATAGTGCGCCTTACTGAAATGTTCCGAAGCTTCTTCGTATTCATTCAAATACAAACAGATATCTCCAGAAAGCAGTTCTCTGGCATATCCGTTCCAATACTGTCCTGATTCACTAATTACATTATGAGCTGTTTGCATATCACCACCCTTAAAAGCAGCCATGGCATAACTATATAAGAAGAACCTATTGTCATGAAAATATTTATGCAGTTCACTATACCTATTTAAGGCTTTTTTATGATTGCCTCTGAATGATATTTTCTCAGCCATTTGCCATTGATATTCATAATAGATATCTATTGACAAACATACTATTAACAGAATTCCAATTAAACATGTTGAATACATTCTGATATTAAATGATATTGTGATTTTCCTACTAATGAAATGAAATATAGGAGAAAAAACCAATAACAGGACAAGCCATGATGACTGATAATGGAAAGGATAAGAGAAAAAACTAAATATTATTACAGAAATCAATGGAAGTAATGTTTCATGTATCAATTTTTGTTTCTTATATAAAATAAACGGAAAAAGAAATAAAGATGCCAACAAAATAGGCCCGCCTATTCCATAATTAATCCATAGATACACAAATTCATTCATCGGATACCGCACTTCATCGGCATAGTTTTCATAAATACTATTTGGATTCTCTTTGAAAAAATTAGCTTGTTGTAGCATATATTCACGTTGGAATCCATCAGAACCATATCCTATAATAGGATGCTTCCTTATGATTTCTAAAGATTGCTCAAGTATAAATTCACGTCCTATTGTAGAGTCATACTTATTAAAAATTACATATAATACAACGGATATCAATAATATTATTGCTGTAGTTGAGAAAACTACCCTCATTAGCGATTTATTGTTAGAAAAACGAAGGAGCAGAAACCACAGTAGAATCAAGGTATTTAATGCTAGACAGATAAGGCCTGTTCTGGAATGGGTAAATAATAGAATAATTACAATTGGAATACTCATCATAAAAAGTAAGAATTGTACCCCTCGTTTATTAGTTTTAGATGACAGGATGATTATCATTGATACAGCAATGCTAAGTGTTAGAGCAAGACCTGCAGGATTATCAAAAGTACCGAATTCCCCGATTTCACTATGACCTGACCTAATTATGTTGACAATAACGTATACACATTCATATTCTGACATAATTATATAAATTATATAGAATAGACTTAAATTATCTAATACACATTCATTATTCCCCACTTTTGATTCAAGTAGAAAATTTGAAACCCAATAGATAAAAACACCTATGACAAACAGATATAATTTGGGCAAATAATAACAATCTATAAATATATACATTGGTGCACAAAAACAAGATATACAAATTATTGTAATACCTATTATTGCCATTGCCCTTAACAACGATTTCATAAATCTTTATTTCACAACACTATTGTATACTTGTTGGCGAAATTAAATCTGTGCGTATTTAATACCGCCTATGGATTTGTTGTTAATATTTTGAATTTCGGTGGCAAAGTTATGAAATTCTAATCAAATAGCAATGGATGAGGTGGAGACATTTTTTTAGAATTATATTACGCATCAAATTGCTGATAATAAAGCACTTTCACGAAATTGATGTTACATGATCTAAAAAAAAGGTGTGGACACCCCCTTTTTTTTACCTTTTATTTAATATTTATTAACAATCATTCCGCATTAACGTGATTTACAATTTATCCACAATATCCTCCAACAAGAGTAAAGGGTCAACAGCATTAAACTCGTTTCGCTTCAGGCAAAGCTTACGTTTCTTTACGGCTACGACACTGACATTGTAAAGGTTTGAGATGACCGCATTGTTCAGCTTCAGTCGAAGGAGTATTTACCCATAGGCAGGATTAAATACGCACTGATTTAATTCAGCCAACAGGTCTAAATATATTTATTATACAACACATAAAAAACAAACTTTTTTCTGAAATGCCTTTTTCTTTTCTATCGTGTTGTCCACCTCCTCAAGAATGCCTATATTTGTACCTCAAAAGGGGTGAGAGTCTCACCTATGGTATAGGTGAGAGTCTCACCCCTTTTGAGGTTATTAAAGAAAGGAAAAATATGTTAGTAGTAAGAAAGGCAAAGAAGAAAATTGTGCGCCCTGACGGGGTGCATGAAGCATGGGTGTATCAGTCGCCTGCTACACCGCTCATTACGTTTCAAGAAGTAGTAAAGGAATGCGCTGAATCATGCGGCGAGCATCCCAGTAAGACAACAGGTGTGGTCATCGCGCTGATGGACCGCATTGCGCATTATCTGAAAATTGGGCGTGCGGTAAGAATTGAGGGTATCGGCACTATCAAGCCTGTCATCAGCTCGGAGGCTGCTGACAGTTCTGAAGAACTGACCGACCCGAATGAAGTTATCAAGGGCGTGAAACTGCGCTTCTACCCTCACCAGCCGTTGCAGAAGGCCATTGCAGAAAATGGATATGAATATCATCCTGAACTGGATGATTAAGGGGAGGAGATATAGGGAAGATATAGAGAAGTTATGGGCCCAGATCAAGAAGGTCGTGAACTCAGACTGGC
>JAUMXY010000022.1:31142-48845 GCA_030528885.1 Bacteroidales bacterium
TTATGGGGGAGTTATGGGGACAAATGTATGCTACTGGAAAGACATCAACCCTTTAACTCCTCAAAATTCTCTCTTATCTTAAAAGAAGATGCTGATGGCTAACAACAGCCCGAAGAAGAAGATGTTGAGGGCTGTAGCGCCAAGCACTTGATTCAGTTCTTTCCCGTCTAAGGAGTGCAGTTGCTGAAAGGCTTTGAAATGCTGCACTGCATAGATGAACATGAGGGGTATCCGAATCGAGGAATGAGGATAAAGGAACAAGGTGAGAAAAGCAAGGAGAGTGGAGATGATGCCTAACCACAGATAAAGGTCGAGGCAAATCTGCTCTCCCTTTTTCTGTCCGTCAGTCTCACCCAAATCCTTTATTTTCTTTTCGATGATGCGAACGACAATCGTTCGCTTGCCGCTGATACGGTCTTGATGGCGGTCGCGGTAGTTGTTGACCATCAAGAGGCTGTCGGTGGCTATGCCGATGGCTAATCCTGCCAGAGCTGCCGGAAGACTCCACTCACCTCCCGTCATGACATAATAGGTGAAGACTACGGGAACGAGTCCGAAGAAGACCAGCACCAGAACATCGCCCCACCCCTGATAGGAGAGCTTGGTGGTGTAAAGGAAACAGAACAGCACGCACAGCACACCCACGATGAGCAGCTCGAACTGCATGTGCCACAGCATAATGGCCAATCCCACCAGGCAGGAGAGCACAGTGGTGACGATGATGCCTACCTTCATGGCCTTCAGGGTTATCCATCCTTGCGCACAAGCGCGTTCTGGGCCGAGTCGGTCGGCGCGGTCGCTGCCTTTCTTGAAATCGAAATAGTCATTGATGAAGTTGGCATCTATCTGCATCAGCATGGCGAACAGCAAGCACAGGGCAAAGGGGGCAAGCATTTCGGGCAGCCAGGAGAAGAAAGCCTCTTCGGCTGTCGAAAAATAGTTTGCGCCAAAAGTACGTGTGGCAACCATTGAAAATGCCATGGCTCCACCCACCAGCACGGGAGCTACGGCTCCTGTGAGCGTCTTAGGACGACTTGCGAGCCACCATGCCTGAAGAGAATTTGTCTTTATGCCTTCCATCATTCGCTGCTGCCTTTTTGTCTATTATTCGTCTTCCCCTTTCCAGTACTGAATCGTCAGGGTATTGTTGGTAAAGAACATGGCGCCAAATCCTCGGCGTTCATTGTCCTTGTACCTTCCATAATAATAATTGCCATTATTATAATAGTATATGCCTACACCCTCGCGCTTGCCGTTGACAGTTTCTCCCACATACTTGTCGCCGTTCTGATAAGTAAGCGACTCGAATCGATAAGTCTTGCCGTAATCAGCAGGAAGGGTGTACTTTGCGCTGTCTTTCATGATGTACAGCGGGTCGCCGGTAGTCAGGTCGTAGCAGATGTAATGGTCGTTGCTGCCCACCTTGGCGGTCTGGACACCCATCTTGATGCCGAACAGGAAGTTGCCCAATCGGTACTGCCCATAGATAACTCCATCCTGATCAGTATAGTATGCGCCGAAGCCATACACGTTCTTGTCTCTTGTTATCTGGCCGAAGTACTGCCCATAAGAAGACTTTGCCACACCGCTGGCAAACTCCTTCACATGGTCGACGAATGCTGCATCATACTGTGACGGAATCTGCGGATATTTGTCCAAGCGTGCAAACTGAGCATGCGCCGATAAGGTGAAAAAACTAATAACAATCCCTGCTAAAAAGACTAAATTTCGCATCTTTTGAACGATTTTTCTTTAACATAAATTTATTTGGCGCAAAATTACATATAATAAATAAATTATCAGGAATGAAATTAAACCTTTTATCATGTTTATCGTCAATTTAACCGTGAACATAAGGATACAATCAATAAATTCGTAACATGAAGAAATCATTTTTCACACTTCTCCTTGCTTTGATGGGAACAAGTGTAATGGCACAATCAAAATTCAATGTGTCAGGTGTTATCCTCGAGGATGAAACAAACGAAGTGGTCATCTCGGCGACAGTGCGCATCTTGTCGTTGCCGGATAGCACAATGGTGGGAGGTGCCGCTACTGGCACCGACGGTTCGTTCAACATCAAAGGGGTGAAGAAAGGAAAGTATGTGACCAAGATCACATACGTTGGCTATCAGGACCGCCTGATGCCGCTCGACTTGACCGATCAGAAGGACAAGGACGTGAACATCGGATATATACACATCACACCGGACTCAAAGCTGCTGAAGGAAGCTAAGGTGACTGCCAACGTAGCACAAGTGCAGGTGAGCGGCGACTCTATCGTTTACAATGCAGCAGCCTACCGCGTAGCTGAAGGCTCTGTGCTGGAAGACCTCGTGAAGAAGCTGCCAGGCGCAAAGGTTGACGAGAATGGCGGCATCACCATCAACGGCAAGTCTGTGAAAAAGATTATGATGGATGGCAAGGAGTTTTTCTTCGACGACACACAGATGGCGATGAAGAACATCCCGACAAACATGATTGACAAACTGAAGACATACGAGAGAAAGAGTGACTTCAGCCGTGTAACAGGCATTGACGATGGCGAGGAGGAGACTGTGCTTGACCTGACCGTGAAGAAGGGTATGAACAACGGATGGTTTGGCAACTTCGACTTGGCATACGGAACAGAAGACAGATACTCTGCCAACCTGTCGCTGAACCGCTTTATGGACCACAGCCAGTTTACAGCTGTTGCCAGAGCCAACAACACAGGAGACATGGGCTTCGGTGGTGGCGGCGGCCGCGGATTTGCCATGGGTGGCATGGGCGGCGGCCTCAGAAACACGAAGAACGTTGGCTTGAACTTTGCCACAGAGACTGAAAAGCTGGAGATGGGCGGTAGCGTCACTTACAGATACAATGGCAATGACACACGCAACGAAAGCGCAACCAAGAGCTTCCTCACCTCAAGGGGTGCATTCAGCAACAGCTTGAGCCTGAACCGCAGCAGCCAGCATACTTGGAACGCGCAATTCCGCATGGAATGGACACCAGACACAATGACTAACATCATTTTCCGTCCGTCTGGAAGTCTCACGCGCAGCAAGGGATACAGCAACAGCGAAAGCGCAAGCTTCAACGACGACCCATATAAATACACTGACGAGCCTCTGCGATATGGCATTGAGGAGTTTGACGCTGACTCAATCCTGAACATCATCGTCAACACAAACGTGAACCGTTCACAGAACTATAGCGAGAACCGACGCATAGCGGGAGAACTCCAAGTGAACCGCCGACTGAACAACGAGGGCCGCAACCTCACGCTGCGCGCTACTGGTAATGCTGCCGGTTCGGACAGCAAGCAGCTCTCTGCAGCGCAGATCCGATACAAGAGCACGGGCATGGAAACCATCAACAACCGTTATTACAACACGCCTGGAAGAAACAGCTCATTCAGCGCACAGCTGACTTACTCTGAGCCTATCGCTGACAGAACTTACCTGCAATTCTCTTATCGCTTCAACTACAGCTACAACAAGTCTGACCGACAGGCTTTCATCTTGGCGCCAACAGCATACACTGACCTTGCAAATGCGCTCAACTCTTACCGCTACAACATTGACGGAGCTATCGACTATCTGCTCCAGAACGGACACGACTTGATGGGTGGCGACGTGAGCCCACAGGCTGACAGCTTGAGCCAATACTCAGTGTACAAGAACTTTGACCACACTGCAAGCATCAGCTTCCGCAAGGTGACAGACGACTTTAACTTCAGCGTTGGCTTGGACTTCTTGCCACAGCACAGCGTGCTTGACTACAAGTATATGGGCAATGAATACCCAACGATTACACGTGACGTGTTCAACTTCGCTCCAAACGTGGACTTCCGCTACAACTTCGACAAGCAGACAAACCTGCGCGTAAACTATCGCGGACGTACATCACAGCCACAAATGACTAACCTGCTGGACATCACTGATGACTCCAACCCACTCTACATCACAAAGGGTAACCCTGGTCTGAAGCCATCCTTCAGCCACAATGTGAGCCTGAACTTCAACACCTTTGCAATGGAGCACCAGCGCAGCATCTTTGTATGGAGCAGCTTCTCTACTACACGCAACAGCATCAGCAACCGTACAAGCTACGACGAGACCACTGGCGTCAGAACCAGCAGACCTGAAAACATCAATGGTAACTGGAACGCTATGATTGGTGGCGGTTTCAACATGTCACTCGACAAGAACAACTACTTTACAATGAACAACTTCACAAGCTTGAGCTATAACCGCCAAGTGAGCTATCTGGACCCTCTGCAATACACAGAAGACAAGTCTAAGACCAACACGACAATGGTGTCTGAGTCTCTCGGCTTCAACTTCCGCAAGGACTGGTTCGAGTTTGGCATCAACGGTAGCATGACTTACAACAGCTCTCGCAACTCTGTGGTGAAGACAGGAAACATGGAAACATGGAACTTTAGCTACGGTGCAGAGATGAACCTCCTCTTCGACAATGGCTTGTCATTCAACACTGACATCAGCCAAAGCAGCCGCCGCGGTTTCTCTTCTGCAAACATGAACACGAACGAACTGCTGTGGAATGCACAGGTCAGCAAATCTTTCTTGAAAGGCAATGCACTGACTGTTAGCTTCCAGTGGAACGACATCCTGCAGAACCGCAGCAACATCAGCCGCACAATCGACGCTTACCAGAGCAGCGACTCTCGCTATAACGCTATCTACTCATACGGAATGCTGCACATCATCTACAAGCTCAACATCTTCGGCAAGGGTGCCAACGGCCCTGGCGGATTCGGAGGCTTTGGAGCGTTCGGAGGCAACATGAGCATGCGCCCAGGCAGCGGCGGTATGCGTCCAGGCGGCGGTGGCGGTATGCGTCCTGCTGGCGGAATGGGCGGCGGTATGCGCATGGGCCGATAAGACAAGCAACAAACGTTTTTCATAAGAATTTTTCATAAGCACGGAAAAAGCTCGACGCCACACGGAGTCGAGCTTTTTCTATGCTGTTCATCTCAAGTCAGCAAAAGGGAAAAAAGAAGATGTGATGCCTTTTATCTGAAGAAGGAGAAGTTTACACTTCCGTAGTTACGGCGGTCGATGAAGCGAGGATGAGCGGAGAAGTCATCCTTAGCGCCATGTTCCAGTATCATCAACCCACCTTCGGCCAACAAGGGCAATGCAGCATCTGGAATAGACTTGAGGTTGTCAAGCGCATACGGGGGGTCGGCAAAGATAATGTCATAATGCTCCTTGCAAGTCTGAAGATATTTGAATGCATCACCCTTTAACGGGAGCCATTCGTTGACTTGCAGTTCTTTCTGCACACGGACAAGGTATTGCCAATGCTTGAAGTCTTTTTCTACTGAGACAACTTTCCCGCACCCACGAGATGCGAGTTCCAAACCGATGGAGCCAGTCCCTGCGAAAAGGTCGAGCGCTGCGGGCGATTCGCTGAAGTCAACGTAAACATTCTCGAGAATGTTGAACAGCCCCTCCTTAGCAAAATCCGTCGTCGGTCGCGCCTTAAAATGGGCAGGAGCGGGTATATGCCTCCCTTTGTATTTACCTCGTATTATTCTCATAATCTTGCTTTTTAGAACCCACAAACCAACAGGGTCTGCAAATCATACGGTATGAGGCAGTTTCCCTTTGTCAAGCGGTCTTTGAAGTCTTCACTTCTATCTATGATATCAACGTGCTGCAAGAAGTATTTGAGTTTTTCTTCGAGTTCGGCAGCAGGCTGTTGTTGGTCGCCTACAATAAAGAGGGAATCATCTATCTGGTCTAACCCGAGTTCTTTCCACACATGAAGTATATAGTACTGCATATCAGCCACCGCCTTTGCCGCAAAGGTATTAACGAAAAGCATACGCCCCTGCTCGAAAGCATAAATGGTCATTTCCTTATCGTGCAGATACGCGTACATTTTCTTTCCATTGCCAATAAGGCTCTTTTCGCCGAAGAACTCTATCAATGTACTGGCTGCGGCATAAAAACGCGCTCTCGGGAAATCATCAAGCAACAGTTGATAAATACTGCGTTCCAGTCCGAAGACGATGGCAATGCCAGAACGGCGAAGCACATTATAGCTTACGTGCTTTGATTTTTCCTTTGGAAAGACTAGGTTGTAGAAAGACTCTATGTCTTCTTTCTGAAATGCAGCTACAGGGACTGTAGTGAAAGAGGGGGAGGCTATCAGCACATTGACACGCTGGTAGCTCTGCTGCAGCATGGGTTCGTTCAGCAATGCCTGCTTCAGATTAGCCGCCAGCGATATGGTGTGATTGATATCAGCCACTTTATACTCAAACGGCTCTTCCTGCCCTGGAGCATAAGTACAAAAAGAAAGTCCATTCGAGCAAACCCGAATGGACAAACTTTTATTGTTGTTATTCATATTTTCAGCCATTGTTTACTCCCAGTTACCAGCCATCTTGTTATTGGTATCTTCGAGGTCACCTATGCGGAGTCCGTACCATTCACCTTCTGTCTGGTCCTCATTGTCAAGCATCAGCTCTGCACGGTTCTTGTGGCGCTTCTTCAAATCAGACTTCAGGTTCTTAATCTTCTTCACGTTCATTCCATCAAGATAGTCGTCCAGTCTTGCACGGAACTCTACAAGCATATCGAACTCGTTAGTCCTGATGTTGAATGTAGCAGTTTTGCGAAGCTCTATGATACCCTGATAGATGGTGTCATACAAAGAAGGGTCGAAGGTTGAACGAACAACTGTATAATTGCCATTAGCCTCACGTCCTACTGGAACGAATTTCAGAGAGTCTGGATTCACGATACCCAATTTCTCTCCTGCAGAAACCCACACAGTATCACGCTTGATGATGCCTTGCGCTACCGCCTCACGTTCTGTCATGCCTGCCTCCAGCTGGTCATCTGTCAGTTCACCTTCCTTGATAATCTTGTCAACAGTTTTTCCGTTCTTCACGAAATCGATGAGAGAATCGATTGTACCGCAATATTCACCGAAAGTAAGCTTATACTGCTCTTCTGCATTACGGATATCCATCAGACGAGCGATAACCAGTTTTTCACGTGCTTCCTTCTCTTCATCGAAAGCGATGTCGTCATAGATGCTGTAGAAGCATGCTACTGCCAAGCCAATAGTACAAAATACCAAAAGACCGTTTACAATACTTTTTTTCATGATATGTTATGTTTTATTTATTATTTCCTTGATAAAACAAATCGTCTTGTGTTGCAGAGATTCCCTTGAATGCCTGTTGATTGGCAAAACTCCCACAAACACATTAAATTTGCTGCACAAAAAGCGAGTTTTCCCTCATTCTTTCGTCCAGCTCATGAATATTCACTATATTCGTGTCGCAAAAATAATGATAAATTTTGAATTGAAGCTACTACTTTCAGCATTTTTTTGAAAAAAGATGATTAATGACTATCTAAAAGAGCTGATTTTGCATAATTTCGGGTTAAATCCAACGGCCGACCAAGCAAAAGTCATCGATTCCCTCTGCCAGTTTATCCTGTCGCCTGACGCCAGTTCCATCTTTCTCCTCAGAGGCTTTGCCGGAACGGGAAAAACCACTCTTATCAGTGCACTGGTCAAGACAATGAAGCAGCTTGAACGCGAGTGCACGCTCATCGCCCCTACAGGCAGAGCGGCAAAAGTGTTTTCCCTCTACGCCGACCATCCCGCTTTCACCATCCACAAGCGCATCTACCGACAGAAATCCATTGATAAAGATAGTATTTTCACGCTGAACTACAACATGAGGCAGAACATCCTGTTCATTTGCGACGAAGCCTCTATGATTGCCAACGACGAATACACGAGCGGCGGGCTTTACGGAACAGGACGCCTGCTTGACGACATGATTCATTTTGTTTACGGAGGTAAGGGATGCCGCCTCATCATCATGGGCGACACAGCTCAGCTCCCTCCAGTCGGCGACTTCGAAAGCCCAGCCTTGCAAGAGAGCTGGCTTTCGGGCTATGGGCTGAATGTGATAAGCCACACGCTAACGGAGGTTGTGCGTCAAGCCGAGCACTCGGGCATTCTCTGGAATGCCACTCGCCTCAGGAACCTGATGGACAGCGAGCGCACCCTTTCACTGCCACAGATTCGTTTCAGCGGCTTTCCCGACGTGTGCAGTCTTCCAGGCAATGAACTGATAGAGACCCTTGAGCAATGCTACCACAGAGACGGCGAAAGCGAAACCATTGTCGTGACGCGCAGCAACAAGCGTGCCAACATCTACAACAATGGCATCCGTGCTCAAATTCTGTGGCGAGAAGAGGAACTTGAGGGGAGAGACATGCTGATGGTAGCCAAAAACAACTATTACTGGACAGAGCAGCTCGCCCTGCAGCACCTTGCCAATGCCAAAGCCGAAGGCAAGGCACCCGAGGAGGCAGAGGCACTCCCCTTCGACTTCATTGCCAATGGCGATTTGGCCATTGTGCAACGCATCCGCAATCAGCGTCAATTCTATGGATTCACGTTTGCCGATGCAGAACTCACCTTCCCCGATCATCAAGACTTCAGCATGGAGGTGACAGTCCTCACCGACACCTTGCAGGCCGAAGCTCCAGCTCTCACCCCAACCCAGCAAGACACATTATTTAATAATATAATGGAGGACTACCAAGGCGACCCCTCTCTCAAGAGCAAGCAAGACCGTCTGAAGGCACTGCGACAAGACCCCTATTACAACGCCCTGCAAATCAAATACGCCTACGCCATCACCTGCCACAAGGCACAAGGCGGACAATGGACTAACGTTTTCATTGACCAAGGGTACATGACCGACGAGATGCTCACGCCCGACTACTTCAGATGGCTCTACACCGCCATCACACGTGCAACAGAACGGGTCTTTTTCGTCAACTGGAAAAAGGAACAGACCTTGCCATCAGCAGCAGAAAAGTAACACTCCCCCACCGAAACAACAGGCATTATCTCCTCACAGCCCACCATCCGGCAAGGCTGCCTTATAGTTTTTTCACGTTTCCCTTTCCACTTTTCACTTTTTTCCCTATCTTTGCAATTCACTAAAACGACCTTAAATGCTAAAACAAAAAATAACGCCACAAGAGACCGCAGCTATCAAAAAGTTCTTCAACGACTGCAAGAACGTGGTCATCGTGTGCCACACCTCTCCTGACGGCGACGCCATAGGCTCGTCTCTTGGGCTTTACGAATACCTGAGGCGCAAGGGCAAGCACGTCAACGTGATAGTGCCCAACTACTTTCCCGACTTTCTGCATTGGATGAAGGATGCTGACAAGATTATCCTGTTCGACAGGCAGAAAACTCTCTCTCACAACCTGATAGCCATGGCAGACCTTATTTGCTGCCTCGACTTCAACGACCTCAGGCGCATCGACGAGCTGGGCATCCCCATAGGCAGAGCCCATTGCAGGAAAGTGCTCATCGACCATCATCTGAACCCCGACAAGACCAAGTTCGACTGCTGCATTTCCCATCCCGAAATGAGCAGCACCAGCGAACTGGTGTTCCGCATCATCGATGTCATCGGCGGCAAGGATACCCTCACCTTCGCTGGAGCAGAAGACCTCTATGCAGGCATGGCAACCGACACAGGCTTCTTCTCCTTCAACAGCAATGACCCCGACATCTTCATCATCATCAGCGAGTTGCTGCGCAAGGGCATAGACAAAGACCTCATCAACCGCCGCATCCAGAACAACTACTCAGCCGACCGTCTCAAGCTCATCGGCTACGTGCTGTACCAGAAGCTGCAAGTATTCCCCGACCTACATGCCTCCCTCTTCGCCATCAGGAAAGAAGAGCTCGCCCAGTTCCGCTATCTGAAGGGCGACATGGAAGGCATCGTCAACATGCCGCTCCAAATCAAGGGGCATAAGCTCAGCATCTGCTTGCGCGAAGACACCGAAAAGCCCCTCATCCGAGTATCCACACGCTCCGTCGATGACTTCCCCTGCAACGAGCTGTGCGCCCAGTTCTTCAACGGAGGCGGACACAAGAACGCAGCAGGCGGCACCCTCGAGTGCACCATGGACGAAGCCACAGAGATTGTCATGAAAGCGTTAGACGCATGGAGCGACAGACTGAAAAGCTAAAGAACTAAAAAATTCTTAAACATAAACAATGAAAAGAAACACCCTATTCCTATCCATGATGCTTGCAGCCATGAGCCTCAGCGCACAGGTGGCAAGCGTGACCAGCCCCGACGGCAAACTGAAAGTGAACGTTGACGTAAAAGGCGGCAAGCCCGTTTACGAAGTACTCTACGACGGCATCCAAATGCTCGACGAAAGTCCTCTCGGCTTCGTGGCCGACAATGGCGACTTCACCCAAGGCATCACCTTCGTCGGCAAAGGCGAAGCGCACTTCGAGTTCAACTACGACCTCCGCGCCAGCAAGACAAGCCATGTGCATGTCAACGCCAACCAATTAGCGGTACAGCTGAAAAATGCCGACGGCAACGCCTTCGACATCGACTTCCGCGTCAGCAACAACGACATCGCCTTCCGCTACCGCATCCCCAACCATCCCAGCCGCGCCAACGGCAAGAAATTCTCCATCCGCATTCTGCGAGAAGCCACAGGATTCGACTTTCCCACCCAGACCACCACATTCCTCACCCCCCAGTCCCACGCCATGATAGGCTGGAAGGGCACCAAGCCAAGCTACGAAGAGGAATACGTCTATGACGCACCCATGAGCAAGAAAAGCGGATACGGCCACGGCTTCACCTTCCCCTGCCTCTTCCACGTAGGCGACAAAGGCTGGGTGCTCGTGTCCGAGACAGGCGTCGACTCACGCTACTGCGCATCCCGCCTCAGCGACATGACAGGCGACGGACTCTACACGCTCCAGTTCCCCATGCCAGAAGAGAACAACGGCAACGGCACCATCGAGCCAGCCTTCGCGCTGCCAGGAGCCACCCCTTGGCGCACCCTCACCGTAGGCACCTCACTCAAGCCCATCGTCGAGACCACCGTGCCTTGGGACTGGGTAGAGCCACGCTATGAGACCACCCACAACTACAAGTACGGCAAAGGCACCTGGAGCTGGATTGTATGGCAAGACAACTCCATCAACTACGACGACCAGGTTCAGTACATCAAGCTCGCCAAAGACATGGGCTACTCCTACGTGCTCATCGACAACTGGTGGGACACCAACATCGGCAAAGACAAGATGACCCAGCTCGTCAAGTACGCCCAAAGCCAAGGCGTTGACGTCTTCCTCTGGTACAGCTCCAGCGGCTGGTGGAACGACATCGAGCAAGGCCCCATCAACATCATGTCCGACCCCATCCAGCGCAAACGCTACATGAGCTGGATGCAAGAAATCGGCGTCAAAGGCATCAAAGTCGACTTCTTCGGCGGCGACAAGCAAGAAACCATGCGCCACTACGAAGAGATACTCTTCGAGGCCGACCAGCACGGCATCATGGTCATCTTCCACGGCTGTACAATTCCACGCGGCTGGGAGCGTATGTACCCCAACTACGTTGGCAGCGAAGCTGTTCTCGCGTCTGAAAATATCTACTTCAGTCAAGGCGCAGCCGACAAAGAAGCCAAAGATGCAGCCACCCACCCCTTCATCCGCAACACCATCGGATGCATGGAATTCGGCGGATGCTTTATGAACCGCCACCTCAACCGCGGCAACACAGGCGGCAACATCCGCAAAACCACCGACTGCCACGAGCTAGCCACCTGCGTCCTCTTCCAGAACCCCATCCAGAACTTCGCCATCACGCCAGAGAACCTGCCCACCGAAGCAACCAAAGACATGCTGCCCACCGAGAAAGGCGCACCAGCACCGGCCATCAGCATGGACTTCCTGCGCCACGTGCCCACCACATGGGACGAAACCGTCTTCATTGACGGCTACCCAGGCAAGTACTGCGTGCTGGCACGCCGCCATGGCAACACCTGGTACATAGCAGGCAACAACGCCACAGGAGCGCCCCTCACCCTCAAACTCAACCTCCCCATGCTCGCCAAGGGCGACCTTGCCACCCTCTACAGCGACAGCAAGAAAGACCGCGAGCCACAGAAGACAGAGCTGAAGGTGAAGAACCCCCAATCCGTCACCGTCACCATGGCAGACCAAGGCGGATTTGTCATCGTTAAATAAAGAAAGAGAAAAACCGCACCCCTCGGGTGCACAAAGCCGTACCCCTCGGGTCCGCCATGGCGGACCCGAGGGGTACGGTTCTTTTACGAGTGCATTTACTCAAATTTCACATGCAGGTTGATCTTTTGGTTGCGAAGCATTTTTGTAAGATTTTGCAAAACTGCTCCCCCTGTTCCTGGAACAGAAAGTTGCAAATCTGTACTTGTACTCCCCTCCGTACCTCCGTCCGCTGCAAAAGTCGTAAGCGTGAAGATGGTTGCAGCAGATTCACTCCCCACAACACCCACCTCCTGCACAACGAACAATCTGAAGTAAAACATGTTTTTATAGTACACACTTTCCCAGCCCATTCCCCTCCGTCCCCTCTTCTCCCTGCAGCCTTCGTGGTGGTTTTGCTACAAAAATACTCATTTTTCTTTTTTCTTCCTCTCTTTTTTCCTTTTTTCTTTTCTTTTTTAACAGGTTTTATCCATTTTTGCTATCCTTCTCTGAAAAAGTCGAGCATTTGGTATATTTCTTCTTGGGTGGCTGTCTGGTTGATGTGTATGTCGCCTATGTTGCCGAGGAGGGTGAAGTTGATGCTGCCTGCGGTGTTTTTCTTGTCGTGGGTCATGTAGGCGTACAGTTCTTGGTAGTCATGGCAGGTGATGGGCAGGGTGCCGTAGTTTTGTTGGATGTATCGGACGGTCTGGCGCATGGTGTGGGTGGGGAATCCTGTCTTGGTGCAGGAGAGGTAGAGCTCGCAGATGAGTCCCCAGGCGACGGCGTAGCCGTGGAGGCAGGGGGTGCGGCTGAGTGCCCAGCTTTCGAGGGCGTGTCCTGCTGTGTGTCCGAGGTTGAGTGCTTTGCGGATGCCGTGCTCGAGGGGGTCTTGGGCCACGATGTGCTCTTTGATGGCGATACTGTCGCTGACCAGCTGGCTCAGCTGGCGGTGGTCGGCGTGGTGGAGGTTGAAGTTGAGCAGCTGGGCGAGCCGTTCGCCTCTCTGGGGGGCTGTGTGGCTGGGGGCTATGAGTGCGTGCTTGAGCATTTCGGCGTAGCCTGAGAGGATGTTGGGGTGGTCGAGGGTGTGGAGGAAGGCGGTATCAATGATGACGGTGTGGGGTGGATTGAACACGCCTACTTCGTTTTTGAGTCCGTTGAAGTTGATGCCTGTCTTGCCTCCCACGCTGGCGTCGACCATGGAGAGGAGTGTGGTGGGGATGTTGACGTAGGTGATGCCTCGCTTGAAGGTGCTGGCGGCGAATCCGCCGAGGTCGGTGACCATGCCGCCGCCAAGGTTGAGGAGGAGGCTGTGGCGTGTGCCACCGCTGCTGCTGAGCTGTGTCCATACGGTGGCGAGGGTGGCGAGGGTCTTATGGGTGTCGGTGGGGGGTATGACGATGTGGATGGCGTGCTGCATGCTGGGGTGCTGCTGTATGAGGGGGAGGCACAGGCGGTGGGTTGTTTCGTCGGTGAGGAGGAAGAGCTTGTCGTGTGGTATGCTGCCGATGGTGTCGGTCAGGCTCTGCTGGATGTTGGTGGCGATGATGCCTTTGTTTGGCATGGTTTTTTAAGATTTTTGTTTATGGGGGAGGAGTAATAGAGGGGAGTTATGGGGACGAATGTGATGCTATTGGCAAGGTATCATCCCTATAACTCCTCTTTTAACTCCCCAATAACTTCTCTTTTACTCCTTCATGACTTCCTAATAACTCCCCTTATAAATCTTTCATGACTTCCTTCGATTTAAGTTTTGAATGTGCAAAAGTAGTAATTTTTGCTGACGGAAAGGGAATGGTGTGTGAAGTTTTGTGGTTTTTGGGGGCGAAAAAAGGGTGATGAAGGGAGAAAATGGGCATTCTGTATTTATAGCTGTTCTTTTTTGCCGTCTTTAGATAAGATAGGCGGCATCTCAACAGAAAAAATAAACGGGTTTATTTTGTTCTGTCTTCGATTTGCACTATCTTTGCAGCTGATGTTATAAATTTCAAGGAATAGTTATGATTAACGTTATTGACACTGAGATTGAAGGTGTAAAAATTATTGAGCCTAAACTTTTCGGCGATGCTCGAGGGTATTTCTTCGAGAGTTTCTCGCAGAAGGAGTTTGAGGAGAAGGTGTGCAAGACGGTGTTTGTGCAGGACAATGAAAGCCGTTCGGTGGCTGGCGTTGTGCGTGGCCTGCATTTTCAGAAGCCTCCTTTCACGCAGAGCAAGCTGGTGCGTGTGGTGAGGGGGAAGGTGCTGGATGTGGCTGTGGACATTCGCAGGGGCAGCCCTACGTATGGCAAGCATGTGGCGGTGTTGCTGACTGAGGAGAATCATCGCCAGTTCTTCGTGCCGCGCGGCTTTGCCCATGGTTTTGCTGTGCTGAGCGACGAGGCGGTGTTTCAGTACAAGTGCGACAACTACTATGCGCCTCAGAGCGAGGGGGCTATCGCGTGGGATGACCCTGAGCTGGGCATTGACTGGCAGGTGGAGAAGAGCGGCATCATTCTGTCGGAGAAGGATATGCATCACCCATGCCTGAAGGATGCCGAACCTGTGTTTGACATCAATGTTCCGCTGTATTGAGGGGTTGGAAACTCATAAAGAAAGGGGGGGCGAGTGCTTTTTCAGCAGCATCGCCCCTCTTTCTTTGTTTATCATTGCACCTTCTTATTTTCTCTTGCAGAGGCCAATGCCATGCGCCATGCACCTCGCCCTCCAAGCTGTGTGTAGAGACGGAGCGCATTGCCGACGCAGCGCTGGGTGAAGGTGGGGCGGAAGTGGTCGTGCAGGAAGATGGTGAGCGACTTGACTGCCATCTTGTGGTCTCTGCTCTTGCCCAGCATCTTTTCGTTCTGCATCTTGCCCAGCAGGATGCAGACACGCAGGTAGAGGGGATAGTGAAGCGAGTCGAGGTGTGGGTAGAGGCTGGAGAGGCACTGGGCGTGGCGGCTCGACAGGGGTTGCAGAATGGAGGAGTTGAGGTGGCTGACGGCTACGGTGAGCGTGCGGATGAGCTGCTTGTAGCTGGTGGAGAAGCACGAGCCCGTGATGCTGTCGGGGTGCACCTTGATGCTGTGGAAGGGCTTGTCTGCATACCAAAGGATGTTGGGCTGGTGAAGCAGAACACGCAGTCCCAGCTCCCAGTCGTTCCAGATGCGGCACTCGACATTCCACGCGCCAACATCTTTCAGAAACTCTGTACGGAAGAGCATGCCTGGCGTGTTGAGCACACTTGCCAGTATCTGCACACGGGGGTCGCCCGAAGGTATGAAGGTGCGCACGGAACTCTTGCCGTTGACGGTCATCCGTGTCGGCATGGCAATCATGTCATAGCCCTCAACGCGGAAACGCTGCATGGTGGAGATGAAGTTGTAGTCGAACTCATCATCGCTGTCGAAGAAATACACCCATTCGGTCTTGCACGACCTCAATCCTTTGTTGCGCGCAGCTGCCGCGCCGGGGAAGGTCTCTCTGAGCAAGGTGACGTTGGGGCGATTCTTGATATACTGCTCGCAGAACTGATAGGTCCCGTCGGTACTCTCATTGTCAACGATGATGACTTCTTTGGGCGCAACACCTGACCGCATGATGGAGTCGAGCGTCTTCCCTATATGCTCACGCCTGTTTTTCACAGGAACAATCACGGTTATTTCCATTCTGAAGAATATTTTGTTGGCAAATATAGAAAAAAGTTGGGAATCCAGGTGCTGCTCTCGAGAGTTTTTTCTTACCTTTGTGAAAAATACAAAAAAAACGATGCGAATTCTTCTTTTGGGCGACTATTCTAATGTGCATGCCACACTGGCCGAAGGCTTCAGGAAACTGGGGCACGAGTGTGTGGTGGCAAGCGAGGGAGACCACTGGAAGAACTATCCGCGAGACATCGACCTGCAACGGCAATTTGGCTTGAAAGGCAACGCCAACTTCCTATGGAGATTGGCAAAAGCACTGCCAAAAATGAGAGGGTACGATGTGGTGCAAATCATCAACCCCATCTTCTTCGAACTGAAAGCCGACAAACTCCCTCCCCTCTATCGCTATCTGCGTAGAAACAACAGAAAAATGGTCATGGGAGCCTTCGGCATGGACCACTATTGGGCACAAGTCAATACGGAAGAGCGCCCGCTGCGATACAGCGACTTCAACTTCGGCAGCGACATCCGAACCGACGAGGAAGCCGAGCGATTCAGAAACGAATGGATTGGTACCCCAAAAGAAAAGCTGAACAAGCTGATTGCCAACGACTGCGACGGCATCGTAGCTGGGCTATACGAGTATTGGGTCACCTATCAGCAGTTTAAGGAAAAGATGACATTCCTCCCCTTCCCCATCAAGATGCCAGAACAGCCAGCCCGGCAAGAAGACCCCACCCCAATGCAACCCGACAAGCCGCTGAAGCTGTTTGTAGGCATTAGCAAAGGAAGGGATGCCTACAAGGGGACTGACATCATGCTCAAGGCAGCCAAGGCCGTACAAGAGAAACATCCCGAAAAACTGCAAATACAGATAGCCTGCGGCGTACCCTTCGCACGTTATCAAGAGATGATGAACGCTTCCGACGCCATCCTCGACCAGCTCTACAGCTACACGCCAGCCATGAATGCCCTGCTCGCCATGTCAAAAGGCATCATCAACATTGGCGGAGGAGAACCTGAAAACTACAGCATACTGGGCGAGACAGAGCTGCGCCCCATCATCAACGTACTGCCCAACTACGAAAGTTGCTATGAAGAAATAGAAAAGCTCGTCATGAACCCAGAAAGGATTCCTTTGCTGAAGCAGCAAAGCATCGACTACGTGAAAAAGCACCACGACTACATCAAAGTGGCGCAGCAGTATCTAAATTTCTACGATACCCTTTAACATATTGTAAAGAATAGGGAAAGGATTGGCACCCTTGTGAACAAGATACCACCCAGCTTCTTTCACCGATCTCCACACAGCATCCGCAGTTCCATACACATAGCGGAACGTAGCCCCTTTCGTCAGCTGCAGACGGCTATTCCCCAAAAACTGAGTGCCCGTAGTCTCCCGAGGAGTCATCACCACAGGCTTCGGCACATAAAGCACCCGATAGCCAGCATCGCGAGCATCCTTCATCCACACCTCTTCCTCACCAGCACAAAGCCGCTCGCTCCCCAAGCCAAAACGCTCATCAAACCTCGTCAACACCCTCCTTCTGAAAGTAATTTCGACAGAAGAAACATAAGACGCAGGATAAGCGTGCAGCGGCTTTCCATCCAAGCCCAACGCTTGAAAATGAATCACATCCACCTCAGGATGCTGTTCGTATGCATCAAACACATTCCCTATCAACTCGGCAGTATAGCGATTATCATCATCAGCTATCAGCACCACATCAGCCGTCGCATGAGCCAACGCATGATTCCTGTTGCGGCTCAATCCGCGCCCCTTCAGAAACGTCAGCGTCACATCCTCCCTCTCCTTCAGCACCTTCGGCACTCGCTCCAACAGCCGTTCTTCCATCCGCTCCACCTCATCATCCGCATAAGAATCACTCTCGGCACGCGTATCAGTCCATTGCATAGACACCACATACCTGACGTCGTCCCTTGGCGACATCAACACATCAGGAACCTTCTCTATTCCCTCATCTATCGTGCATATCAGTATATCCAGCGTCATA
>JAUMXY010000056.1 GCA_030528885.1 Bacteroidales bacterium
GAACCCGTGTTCCATGCGTGAGAGGCATGTGTCCTAGCCGCTAGACGAAAGCGCCGGCTTTTCCAAAGTATTTTTGTAGCGCCTACGGGAATCGAACCCGTGTTCCATGCGTGAGAGGCATGTGTCCTAGCCGCTAGACGAAAGCGCCATTTGCATTGATTAGGATACGCTTGCGGAAGCTGGGGGATTCGAACCCCCGGTACGGTAACCCGTACGTCAGTTTAGCAAACTGGTGGTTTCAGCCACTCACCCATCCTTCCGGAACCTAAGTTCTGAAGCTGCAAAACGGTGTTTTATAAATCCCTTGCTATTGAGATTCCTCCGTCAATTGCGGTGCAAAGGTAGAGTTATTTTTTCGTTCTCGCAAACATTTTCAAGAAAAAAACGTAACTTTGCAAAAAATAATGACAAACAACTTACAGAAATGGCTAACAAACATACGAAACAAGAAAAAATGGAGGCTTTCGGGCGTTTGCTCGATGTAATGGACGAACTCAGAGAAAAGTGCCCTTGGGATAAAAAGCAGACAAACGAATCC
This sequence comes from Bacteroidales bacterium, assembly GCA_030528885.1. Classification (GTDB taxonomy): domain Bacteria; phylum Bacteroidota; class Bacteroidia; order Bacteroidales; family Bacteroidaceae; genus Minthosoma. Next base: position 539 of record JAUMXY010000056.1, read on the forward strand.
CTCCGCCCCAACACGATTGAAGAAACTTATGAGCTATGCGATGCACTCATCAAGAACGACAGCATCAACATCAGTAAAGAACTTGGGGATGTACTGCTTCACATTGTCTTCTACTCAAAGATTGGCGAAGAGAAAGGAGACTTTGACATTGCCGATGTTTGCAACAAACTATGTGACAAACTCATCTTCCGCCACCCGCATGTGTACGGCGATGTTCAAGCCAACACGGCTAACGAAGTGCTCCAAACCTGGGAGCAGATAAAAACCAAAGAAAAAGACGGGAATAAGACGGTTCTTTCTGGAGTCCCCGACGCCCTTCCCTCTCTTGTCAAAGCCTATCGCATACAAGACAAGGCCCGTAATGTCGGCTTCGATTGGGAAGAACGCCGAGACGTGTGGAAGAAGGTAAAAGAAGAAATCAGCGAATTCGAGGCAGAAATAGAAACGCTCTACAGCCAAGCAGAAACAGAAGAAGCCAAGGAAGCAGCTAAGCAGCATGCCACAGAGGAATTTGGCGACGTGATGTTCAGCCTCATTAATGCTGCACGGCTCTACAAGATAAATCCTGATAATGCTCTCGAACACACCAATCAGAAATTCATCCACCGCTTCAATTATGTAGAGGCAAAGGCCAATGAAAAAGGTCAAGACTTGAAAGACTTGACCTTAGAAGAAATGGATATGTACTGGAATGAAGCTAAAAGAAATTAGGTTTACGTTCTCTAGCTTCTTCTAAACTAATCATGCCGGACTTCCCTTCTGCATTAGCAGAACGAAGTTCGGCATATCTTTCAGCCAGTTCATCCGCCAACGCCGACCTTGCTTCCTGATTGAGCAATTTAGCACAAGCCATCACATTTTGTGAAGCATCCTTCATCCACAGCACCAGGCCCTTATATACAGGGGCTATCTTCAATGCTGTATGCAGTTCGCTTGTCGTAGCGCCACCAATCATGACAGGAATACTAGCGCCCCGTTCTTCTAGAGCCCGCGCCACATTCACCATTTCCTCCAGTGAAGGAGTAATAAGTCCTGAAAGTCCAATGACATCGACTTTATCTTCCAACGCGCGTTCAACAATCGTCTCCGTTGGCACCATCACGCCAAGGTCGATAATTTCGTAGTTGTTGCAAGCAAGGATAACACTGACGATATTCTTTCCTATATCATGCACGTCCCCCTTGACTGTCGCCAAAAGCACCTTTCCCGCTTTCCGTGTACCTTCTGAACGGCTCGCTTCAATCCTTGGCTGCAAAATGCTTACCGCCTTCTTCATCGTCCGTGCCGTTTTCACCACCTGCGGCAAAAACATCTTGCCGCTACCGAAAAGTTCTCCCACCGTATTCATAGCATCCATCAGAGGACCTTCGATAATCCTTACAGGATTGTCGTAACACTGAGCCGCCTCATCCAAATCCTCCTCAAGGAAATCCCCAGCACCCTTCACCAAGGCATATTTCAGTCGCTCCTCCACGGTACCGTTTCGCCAATCGGAAGCAGAAGACTTTGGCAAAACTCCATCATTTTCAAGTGCCTCTTTTTCTGCATCTTTCTCGGCTTTGATTCGCGCAGCAATTTCAATCAGATTTTCTGTTGCATCAGAAGCACGATTGAGCAACACATCATCAATGGCAGTCAACACATCGTCAGAAATGTCACTATACAAAACTTGCGTGGCAGGGTTGACAATACCCATATCCTGTCCCACCGCAATGGTGTGATAGAGGAATACAGCATGCATAGCCTCGCGGATGTAGTTGTTGCCGCGGAACGAGAAGGAAAGGTTACTAATACCTCCTGAGACATGCGCCCCCGGCAGATTCTTTCGAATCCATTCTGTTGCACGAATAAAATCGAGCGCATAGCTATTGTGCTCCTCCATACCCGTAGCAACAGCTAACACATTGGGGTCGAAGATAATGTCAAGAGGACTGAAGCCCACCTTATCCACAAGGAGGCGATAGGCACGTTCACAAATCTCAATCTTACGTTCAAAAGTGGTTGCTTGTCCCTTTTCATCGAATGCCATTACGACGGTAGCAGCACCTAAACGCTTGATTTCACGGGCTTTCTCGAGAAACTTCTCTTCGCCCTCCTTCAGCGAGATGCTGTTAACGATACTCTTTCCCTGCACACATCTGAGACCCGCCTTGATGACTTCCCAATCACTGGAGTCAATCATCATCGGCACCTTGGCGATGTCAGGGTCGCTCATCAAGAGGTTGAGGAACGTGACCATCTCGTACTTGGCATCGAGAAGTCCGTCGTCCATATTGATGTCGAGCACCAACGCCCCATCCTCCACTTGCTTTCGTGCGATAGAAAGGGCCTCTTCGTAATTTTTCTCATTGATCAAGCGCAGAAACTTCCTTGAACCAGCCACATTGCAACGCTCGCCCACATTCACAAATCGCCGCTCAGGAGTCAACTCCAGCAGTTCAAGACCACTCAGCCACATATTATTCGGCCGTACAGCAGGAACATGAGGCCGTGCACCCTTGACAATATCAGGATAAAGCCCGATAAACTTCTCCGTTGTGCCACAGCAGCCACCAATGACATTCACCAACCCTTCTTCCACATACTCTCTCATCTGTTCTGCCATCATATCAGGCGTTTGATCATAAAGCCCCAACGAATTAGGGAGTCCTGCATTCGGATGAGCCGATATATAATAAGGAGCCTTCTCAGCCAAAGCTTTAAGGAAAGGCTTAAGCTGACGCGCTCCGAAAGAGCAATTCAACCCCACGGAAAAGATGTCAGCATGCTGCACACTGGCAAGAAAAGCATCCAGGGTCTGCCCCGAAAGAGTTCTTCCTGCAGTATCGCTCACCGTCACAGACAACATCAGCGGCACTCTCCTTCCCATTCTTTCCATCGCCATCTCTGCAGCATAAATAGCAGCCTTGGCATTCAACGAATCAAAAATCGTCTCAACGAGAAGAGCGTCCACCCCACCTTCAATCAGCGCCTCCATCTGTTCCACATACGCCTCCACCAGTTCATCATACGACAAACTTCTTAAAGCTGGATTATTCACATCTGGCGAAAGACTCAAAGTCTTATTCGTCGGTCCCACATCACCCAGCACAAAACGTGGCTTCATCGGAGCCTTCTTCGTATATTCATCAGCCAAGTCTCGCGCAATCTTAGCGCCAGCCAAATTCATCTCGCGGCAATAATCCGCCACATGATAGTCAGCCATCGAAACACGCTGCGAGGAGAAAGTACAGGTTGTTATCAAATCAGCCCCCGCATCCAAGTATTTCCTGTGGATATCAGCAACCACATCGGGACGAGTCAGGCAAAGAACGTCATTATTGCCCTTCATCAATCCAGGCACATCCTTAAACCGTTCTCCCCTAAAGTCCTCTTCCTTCAGCCCATACTGCTGAATCATTGTGCCCATTGCACCATCCAAAATCAGTATGCGCTCCTTTATTATTTCTTGCAGTGTCATATCCTAACCTTCTTAGCCCTATCCATTTCCCTTCTGTCCTCTTTCTCCTTCAGCGATTGCCGCTTGTCATACTCCTTCTTGCCTCGCGCCAATGCAACAACCAGTTTCGCCAATCCCTTCTCGTTGATGAAAAGACGAACAGGCACAATAGTAAAGCCTGGCGCTTTCGTGTCATCCTGCAAATTGCGAATTTCCTTTTTGTTCAGCAGCAGCTTCCGTTCCCGCCGCTCCACATGGTTATTGTAAGAGCCCTCCATATACAGCGCCACATACATATTCTTCACCCAAATCTCACCATTGTTGATGTAGCAATAAGTGTCCACTAAACTCGCTTTGCCTGCACGAATGCTCTTGATTTCCGTACCCGTCAGCACAATGCCCGCCGTGAAGGTGTCGATAAACTCATAGTCAAACGACGCCCTCTTATTCTTAATGTTCACCTGCTGATTCTTCGCTATCTTTGTCTTTGCCATAATCCTACATATACTTATCCATGTTCTCCACTATCATCTTCGCCACAGCTGGAGTCACCTCCTCCTGATGCTCGTCCAAGAAGTCATCACCCAGTTCGTTCAACTCTTCGAGCTGTTCATATAGCGCCATAAAATCCTCGTCGCTCATATCCTTCGACAATTCTTCCTGATGCTTATGGTATTCCCTCTTAGCCTCATACAGCAACTTTGAAAAGTCCTTCATCACCTTTTCCTGCCCTACCACGCTTCCCCACTCTTTTTTTACCACCATCGGGAAAGGTCCTTCCAGCACATAAGGTGCATATCCATTCAGAATCAGCTGAATGAATCCCCCCTCCATCACTTCGTCCAGCACATACCGGTAACATAGCAGCGAATGCTGCTCGGCACTCAGCATCTCCATATTCTCAGCAGTCAAACTGCCGCCTATCGCATCCAAATATCCATTCGTAACCCATAGGATAAAGCCTATCCCATCCGATGTGCCATACCGTTCTCTAGCCTCTTGCTGATTCAAATGTACCATAATAACTGCTTTTAAGGGTACAAAGTTACGATTAAGTGAGCACAAAAACAAGGGAAAGCATGCTTTTCTTTGTTTTGTCGAACGCAAGTAACTTACCCAAAGTTACGATTAAGTGAGAGAGAAACAAAATAATTTGAAGTTCTCAAATCGAAACAAGGATTGAATCCTACATGTTCACCGCCTGCATAATGTTTAAGACACCGCGTTTGAAAAGTTTCAAGCATGGTGTCTTAAACATTATGCAGGCAGTGAAACTATAGCTTCTCAATTATTCATTCTTTTTTGAGGAAACCCGTTCTTCAAATCGGGACTTAATCCGCTTATCTTTTCTTTTTCTTCCCTTATAAAGGAAACTTCCAATGAAAACAACAAAAATGAGAACTGCTACAATATATGTCCAACCATGTGTAACACGCGAGGTAGCCGTAATGGTATAGTCTTGAGGAATAAGGCGTTCACCTGTCAGCGGATAGTGGATAACGCCATCCTTGACCACTCCTGTGCCAGCATCAACTATAGTGCCTGGCATGGTGAGAGAATAAGGCACAGAGAACCAGAAGATGTTCATGTGCGTAGACAATTCTTCCTCCAAAGCCTTTCCGCATGGCGTATCCCCATCGAAGAATATAGCATAAGCATCCGAATGGAAGAACTCTTCAAACGTCTCATTTGGATTCACAAGAAGGATGTCTCCCATGCTGCTTAAAAGATAGTTGGCCAACGAATCATGAAGCTCCACAAACTGCTCTTTCCCCACAGGAGGATTTTGGATAGAATCATAGTTATTTACAATAAAGTCAAAGCACAGCTTGAAGAAATTATCGTTAATCCATTGTGTCACAAAAGATTCCATCTTGCTGATTTTCTCCGAGGCCTCTGCCCCACTAAGTCCGTGCAGCAGATTTGGCTGACCTGTAAACCAATACCTGACAACGTCTTTATCAGCATAGTCAGTAGCAGGGATTTTGAATGTATCGCCCACACAAATAAATGTCTCTGTATAAGTATATAAAGTATAGAACCAGCGATTTTTCTTCTCCAACTTAGCTGTCGACTTCAGTCGCGCCCCGTTTAATTGCAATGGGCTTTGAAGGCACATTTCTTCCACAGAATGGAAGATATTCCTAAAGGTTGTAGTCACAGTATCTTCTTCCGTACGAGTATGTGAACCCATAAAAGCATTCGGGTTCAAACATTCAGGCACAGGACACGCCCAACTCACCTTGTTGCCGCTCCAGAGAGAATCACGCATATCCTTCGACATAATGGTCGTGTAACTGACTTCACGTTCGCAGAGGCCATCCTCACGAATGATAGTGTGCATCCGCACATTCGGCTTGTCACAAGACACAATAAACACTGCTGACATCAGAAGTATCAGGCATAAACTATTTTTTCGCATAAATCATTTGTTTTAATCGAGTGTAACTAATTGGTTTTGATTGACTCTTCCTCATGCAGCGTGTGTACACATTCTCGAGCGTGCTGTTCTGTGGAATATCAATAATATAAGCATTAACATTTTGAGTAGCAGATTGCTGAGGCCAGCTCACATAGACGAAAAGCCCTATCAGCCAAATGGCTGCCGCCGAAGCGATGACACGCAATGCTACCAGCCACACCTGCGGCTTCGTTTCCCTGTCAGGAAGGAACATCTCCCTATCAGGCAGATTCTGCATGATGTTTTCCATCATCTCGTCAGGATGCTCCAGTTCTGGCATCTGCCCCTGAAGTCTATCTAATATATCATCTATCTTATTCATAACCTAACATTTTTAATCGTTCACGAATCGTTTGACGAGCTACATACAAATTGCTTTTCACCTGTTTTGCATCCCAACCCGTTATCTCTTCCACCTCTTGCGACGAAAACCCTTCTAACTGAACTAGCGTAAAAACAACCCTCTGCTTCTCCCCCAGTCCCTCTGCCAGCACTCTCACTATCGATGCCCATTCCCTGTTTTCCAACGTCCGCAGCCCATCCTCTTCCGTCGCAAAATCTCGAAAAACAGCTTCATCCTCCGGCATCGGCAAGGTACGCCTCTGGCTCTTTATCCTGTCCAGACATGTACGCAAGGCGATTGTATAAATCCAAGTGGAAAAACTTCGACGGCAATCATACTCACTCATGTTCAGCCACACTTTAACAAAGGTCTCCTGTACCATATCCTTCGCCTCGTCTTCATCACACAACATTTTCAGAGCCAACGAAAACACCATACGCTGATATGCTGCAACCACCTCACGAAAAGCATCCTTCTCGCCTCGTTGGCATCTAATCACAATGTCTTCATCTATCTGAATCATTTCTCAAACTATCTTTTACCCAATATACGACTTAGAAAAAGAAAAGTCAAATGGACAATTGCAAAATTAACATTTTTATCCGAAGCTGCCAAATCAGCTAGGTACTAAACAGTTCTACAAGAAGGGGATAAATCAACATCTTTTCAATAACTTTACACAGAATTCAGCCCCCCGTTGAGGAGTTTTAATACTATTATAACGTAAGTTCGATGAATTCAAAACAATGCAGGGCGAATGCCTACCCTTCTTTGCACATTGATGTGGCTTCTTTGGGAAAAGCCGTTTTTCCATTCTCATCATGGAAAGCATATATAAGAGGGAGACTTTCGCAAACCCCACTAAAAACAACGAAAGCCTGCCGATGGGCAGGCTTTCAAGATTTCATGTTTGTCTTTCATCCGAGGATGAACTTTTGAGCCTCTTGTCGGATTCGAACCAACGACCCCGAGATTACAAATCACGTGCTCTGGCCAACTGAGCTAAAGAGGCGGGTGGGTAAGCTTACTACATCGCGCCGCTACAACCAAGTACCCTTGCTGCGGTCAAGCCCTGGGGGATTCCGAGGGAGCTGGCCGTATAGGACTTACCCATTTTGCGGGTGCAAAGGTAGGTCTTTTCGGCGAAACAGCAAAACTTTTCGAGAGAAAATTGCCGCATTTGTTCAAATTATCACTTTTCCATCATTAATTATCCATTAAAAAATCGTACCTTTGCAGCCATTATGGAAGAACTGATACTCAATCTTACAAATGGCGCACTCGATAATCTGAATTACGGATGGATTATTCTTTTCATGACCATCGAGAGCTCATTCATTCCATTTCCTTCCGAAGTGGTGATGATTCCAGCAGCCTATATGGTGGCAGAAACTGGAGAGATGACTTATCCGATGGTTATTTTGAGCGGAACTTTTGGGGCTTTGCTGGGAGCGCTCATCAACTATGTACTGGCTTATTTCCTTGGTCGCCCTATCGTTTACGCCTTCGCCAACAGCCGCTTCGGCCACATGTGCCTGATTGATGCAGAGAAAGTGGAAAAGGCAGAAGCGTATTTCGATAAACATGGAGCTATTTCCACGCTCATCGGACGTATGATTCCTGCCATCAGGCAACTCATCAGCATTCCTGCTGGACTTGCAAAGATGAACCTGGTGCCATTCATGCTGTTCACATGCGTCGGTGCAGGCCTCTGGAACTGCATCCTCGTAGGCATCGGCTATGCCTTCCACAGCACCATGCCAAAGCAGGAACTGATTGACACAATCGCACACTATTCACACATCATCGGCATCGCTGCCATCATTCTTGTGGTAGCTATTGTCGCATACCTTATTTATAAAGGAATAAAGAAATAACTCGATATGTTTGAAAATCTAAGCGAAAGACTTGAACGGTCTTTTAAGATACTGAAAGGTGAAGGCAAAATCACCGAAATCAACGTAGCAGAGACGCTGAAGGACGTGCGCAAGGCACTGCTCGAAGCTGACGTCAACTACAAGGTTGCCAAGACTTTCACCGACACGGTGAAACAAAAGGCGCTGGGACAAAACGTGCTGACAGCCGTGAAGCCAGGACAAATGATGGTCAAGATTGTACATGACGAGCTGGCAGAACTGATGGGCGGACAAGCTACTGAGCTGAACCTGGCAGGACATCCCACCATCATCCTGATGGCTGGTCTGAACGGTGCCGGAAAAACCACCATGTCGGGCAAGCTGGCTTTACGCCTGAAAACGCTGAATCACAAGAAGCCGCTCTTGGCGGCCTGCGACACATTCCGCCCTGCGGCAATGGAACAGCTGCGCGTGCTGGCAGAGCAAGTGGGCGTACCTTGCTACCTCGAGGAAGGGGCTACCGACCCTATCGCTGTTGCCAAGAATGCCATTCAGGAAGCCAAGGCTAAGGGATATGACGTAGTGCTAGTCGATACAGCTGGCCGCCAATCCATTGACGAGGAGCTGATGGTGCAGATTGAGCAGATCAAGGCTGCGGTTACCCCCAACGAGACACTGCTCGTTGTGGATGCCATGACAGGTCAGGATGCTGTCAACACGGCAAAAATCTTTAACGAGCGTCTAGAAATCGACGGTGTGATACTTACGAAGCTGGACGGTGACACACGAGGCGGTGCAGCACTTTCTATCCGCACTGTTGTAACCAAGCCCATCAAATTCGTCGGAACGGGCGAAAAGATGGAAGCGCTTGATGTGTTCCACCCCGACCGAATGGCAGACCGCATCCTCGGCATGGGCGACATCGTTTCATTCGTTGAACGTGCGCAGCAGCAGTTTGACGAGGAAGAAGCCAAACGACTGGAAAAGAAGATTGCCAAGAACAAGTTCGACTATAATGATTTCCTCGGCCAGATTAACCAAATCAAGAAAATGGGAAACATCAAGGACTTGGCATCTATGATACCAGGCGTGGGCAAGGCACTGAAGGACGTGGACATTGACGACAACGCATTTAAGTCTGTCGAAGCGATGATTGGCTCAATGACTCCTTACGAACGCGAGCACCCCGAGTGCATCAACATGTCACGCAAGCAGCGCATTGCCAAAGGTTCAGGCACATCGATTGATGAGGTGAACCGCATCACCAAGCAGTTTGAACAGATGCGAAAAATGATGCGCCAGATGACCAGCCCTAAGATGGCTCAGGCTATGGCTCAAATGCAAAGAATGAAGGGAATGAAAGGCGGGATGCCGAAGTTCTAATCAAAAAAACAAGAGGGGTTGAAAGTTGTGTCCGAGAACAGAAGAAGCTACGATGAATTTGTTTCAAGCGAATTTCTCCAAAAACAAAAACTTACGCTCCCAAACTTTACAATAAACATGCAACTGATAGACGGAAAAGCAACAGCAGCAGCCATCAAGGCTGAAATAGCAGAAGAGGTAAAGAAAATAGTAGAATCAGGCGGTAAGCGTCCGCATCTTGCAGCTATTCTTGTCGGACACGACGGGGGCAGCGAAACATACGTCAAGAACAAGGTGCTGGCGTGTGAGGCATGCGGATTCAAATCAACGTTGCTCAGATTTGAAGACAATATAACGGAAGATTTTCTGCTTGAGCAAGTGGACAAGCTGAATAAAGATGCAGATGTTGACGGGTTCATCGTACAGCTGCCTCTTCCCAAGCATATTTCAGAGCAGAAAATCATCGAGGCGATAGATTACCGCAAGGATGTTGACGGCTTTCACCCCATCAATGTGGGCAGAATGGCAATCGGACTCCCTTGCTACGTGTCTGCCACTCCTCTTGGCATCGTGACTCTGCTGAAACGCTACAACATTGAAACAAGCGGGAAGAAGTGCGTTGTGCTCGGACGCTCCAACATTGTCGGCAAGCCTATGGCACAGCTGATGATGCAGAAGCAGTATGGCGATGCCACGGTGACCGTTTGCCATAGCCGCTCAAAGACACTGAAGGAAGAGTGCCAGCAGGCAGACATCATCATCGCTGCCATCGGAAGCCCTAATTTTGTGACAGCCGACATGGTGAAAGAAGGAGCCGTCATCATTGATGTAGGCACCACACGTGTTGCTGACGCCACAAGGAAAACAGGATTCCGTCTCAATGGTGACGTGGATTTTGAGAACGTCGCTCCGAAATGCTCGTACATCACTCCTGTCCCCGGAGGTGTGGGTCCGATGACTATCTGTTCGCTGATGAAGAACACGCTCAGCGCAGGAAGAAAAGAATTTTACGATTAATATCGAATTTTCTGGGCGATTTATTTTGCCAATACAAAATTAATCCCTACCTTTGCACTCGCAAATCAGAAATGATTGCTACATGGTGGATGTAGTTCAGTCGGTTAGAGCGTCAGATTGTGGTTCTGAATGTCGTGGGTTCGAGTCCCACCACCCACCCAGAAAGCTTCGCAAACGCGAAGCTTTTTTTGTGCATCCCCACCCCATCTTAACATATGCTTGCTTTATCTGCTTGGTACATTGGTACAATAATCTATCAGGCTTTCATAAATAGGATTCAGCCTGAGCAACCTTTCGTTGCCAAGAACGAAGAACTGCTTACGGGCGCGAGTGACTGCCACATTGAGCTTTCGGTCTATAACAGCAGAAGAGATAGTGGTTAGATTAGACAGAATTTCCAGTTCGTAATGCTGAGTAATGGTTGTACCATAAATGATGATATCGCGCTGAGAACCTTGATAGCGCTCTACAGTATCTATGGCAAGCTGGGAAACTGCAGTAATCTTCTCATCTTCATCCAACGGCATATCATCAAGTACTTTGGATATTTCAGAACGCACAATCGCTATCTGGCGACGGAATGGCACGATGATGCCCAATTGACGTACGAAGTCGAATGGCAATTGGTTCTGACGATGCACACATACAAGAGCTTTGACAAGCTGCGCTATCATGCGTGCCTCAAGCATGTTGGCTTTTGGCATGCGTTCTTCTGCCGAAGGACGAGGCACATTGATAAAGGCACATCTACGAGTAGCGACCAGCGTCTCGACAGGATTGGAATGGTCATAAAGGGCGAACTGAAGATTTTCAAGTTGATGGGGCAACCCAACAGGCTGAAGCATGTCGTCATAAAACGAGAAAGAAACAAAATCTGCAATAGCTGGATGCATACGTCCCTGACGGTGAAGCGTAGACACAATGTCATCTCGGTGGCGATTCTTTTCATAAAGTCTTTCAAACAACGAGTTGCGACAATCTGTAAGCCCTATGGAATGCAACAGTGGGGAGGTAACAGCAGACTTGCTTTCATCTTGGACAACAACCGCAGGTAGCTGTTTATGGTCGCCTATCATGACAAACCTTTCTATGGCAGGCGAGGTCAGAATGCCCAAAACTTGAGGTTCCAGTATCTGTGAGGCCTCATCAAATATAGCCATGTGAAAATGTTTCAATTTCAGCAACGCCATGTGGCTGTTCATCGATGCAACGGTGCTGACAAAAACATGAGTCTCTTCCACCTTCTTGATGACCTCCTGCCGGCTATGCAGCTTGCCTAGTGCATTGGAGAACAGATGGTCACGATGTATTATAGCGCAAGAAAGTTCCCTACCCAAACGGATATAATCGGGACAAGGATGAATGGAGGAAAGCATCTCGCAAATTTCGTCCACAGCACGATTGGTGTAGGAGAGAAGCAAGATGTCATGCCCTAAGGCAAGTTCTTCTTCCACCATGCGCTTTAGGGCAACGGAGGTTTTACCTGTGCCCGGAGGACCTACCAGCAGGTACATTTCCCCTAGAGCTGGTTCACGCTGACAAAGCAATAGTTCCCGACGGCTCTTTTCGCACGTCAACAGCGAAAAGAGGCCACTATACAGGCTTCGGAAATTGGCATCTACATGGTCGTGCTCTATCGCAAACAGGTTCTCTACAGAAAATACATCTTTGTTTCTCTGCCGATTCTTCAATTTCAACCAAATGCGATTTCTTTCAAAGGATTCAACGCTGCATCGAATCACCTGCTGAGTGACAGCCGTCTCTCTCTCTGTATTACGACGATACATGATGACCGAGTCTCCAATACGGAAATTGGGCGTTCCTCCATCAAGAGCGCTTTCCAGACAAATAGCCGCAATGCCTTCATCTGTACGCACATCGACAACATGCAAATCCAACAAAATATCCCCATTCTCCAGCTTTGTATTGACATCCGCATTCCATAAAGACGATAAAGCACGAGTGGAATCTGGGCGAGAGTCACACATTTTGCTCGCAAACTGTTCACGCTCGATGAATTGCAAGAAGGTGTAGAAGTATTCTGCCGTCAGACTATCCATGGAATGGAAAACATCGAGCATTGATTTGATTTCTGGCAAGCACCAAACAGTCCAAAGCTTGTCACTGCAAGCCGGATTACGCCGCAAAGACTGAGGTGTCAATTTGGGCAACCACTTACGCGCCTCACCCTGTAGAAGCCCCAACTCTAACGCAACGATATTGTTCCGAATGGTCATGGCACGAAGAACAATATCCTGAAAACTCCTCTGTTCTTGCAGCTTGGGGTATTTGGAATACAGCAGACTTCCGATAACCTCAGACTGCTTCTGACCTGTATTGTAAAAGAGTATCTCCTTATACAGAAGCATCTGCATGAGATGTTCATCTTTGGCACGACCACGGAACTCATCCCACTTACCAGACTTCAATTCGAGCAGGACTTTCTTTCCGTCAGACATATCCACTAAGCAGTCCATACGTCCCTGAAGCCCAAGGGCTTCGCAGAAGAATGAAGGCTCTATATGAACGCTTGCCTTTCCTTCCTGCATGGAAGGATGGAGCTCAAGGTCCTTCACCACCTGCTGAATGTTTGCAAACTGTTTTTGTGTTTCCTCAAAAAAACGAGCATCTATTTCGTCACATGCGGATATGTCGAGGGCTCGATCAACAAACACCTTGCGCATTGACGTCTGATAGTTAGCCACAGGCATGTTCAGCGCATCATCAAGAAACTGATTGGCAAAGTCACCCATCAATGTATAGATAGTGCTTTCGGATGGCTTAAACTTTGCTAACAGATGATTGAATGCAGACTCCCCCCACGCCTTGATACAACCTGTCACACTGGTGGTGTCAAGAAGGTAGTCGGGTTCGACAACTATGTATTGGGGGTGATACACACCATCATTGTCGACTGTAAAAGAAAGAGCATTGAACTGCATACCTTCTTTCAACAGTTGCGCAGCATGTTGCGTATGATGGCTGGCAGACACATCGATACGAAACGGCGTATCCGAAGGCATTTCCTGTGAATAAGCATATATATATGGCTCTTCTATGCACTTGACTGTAAAACGGATGCGTTTCCTCCTAACGGCATAACCTTGCCTTATTGACGGCGAAACGAAAGCCGTTGAATCAGGAAGTTTTCCTTTAAGAACTGCCGGTATCGGAGTATCTGTAAAATGCGACAATGCATCAACAAAAACACGGGTGTCAACGAGCCATGTATGCTCGTCACACTCCATGTCTTCATGCATTACCTGCCTTGCACGCCAACGAAAGTTGTCTACAGCGTATAAGGGATAATTCGTCAGTCTGCATGTTGCTTGCAGACGAGAAAAGAAATCATTGTATTCGGCAGGCAACTTGAGTGTTTTCTTTATACATACACGATGCAATGTATCGTAAAAATAACGATACTTTTGACTTATCGGTTGCTCTGAAAAGAAAACATCTACTACATCCTGCCAAATCATCCCTATATGATATTATCAAGCATTTTCTAATTGCCCAATAATCTCGCCAACAGAGGCACAGCCATGCTGGTCAAGCCATTCGCCAATGCCCTCTGCTACCTTAACTGTCACCGCCGGATCGATGAAATTGGCTGTTCCTATCTCAATAGCTGATGCACCCGCCAGGAAGAATTCAATGGCATCGTGAGCATTCATGATTCCACCTAGTCCCACAATAGGAATGCTTAAAGCCTTTGCCACCTGCCATACGCATCGAACAGCCACAGGTTTCACCGCAGGGCCAGACATGCCACCTGTTGCAATACTCAAAACCGGCTTACGCTTTTCTATATCTATCACCATTCCCATCAATGTATTGATAAGCGAAACGGCATCAGCCCCTGCATCTTCAACCACTCTGGCTATATCGACAATAGATGTCACATTCGGAGAAAGCTTGACAATTAGTGTTTTCTTATAAACATCACGCACTGCTTTTACCACAGCAGCAGCACCCTCTGTTGTTACACCAAAAGCCATCCCTCCCTGCTTAACATTGGGACAAGATATATTCAGTTCTATTGCTGGAATTTTTTCTAATTCGTTGATACGAGCTGCACATTCCGCATAATCTTCCAAAGAAGAACCGCTGACATTGACAATCATGTTAGTCTTTATGTCTTTTATCTCTGGATATATTTGGGTACAAAAATAATCCACCCCTTTATTCTGCAAGCCGACACAGTTGAGCATTCCGCTGGCAGTCTCTACCATGCGAGGATAATCATTGCCTTCCCTTGGATTGAGGGTTGTACCTTTCACAATGATTCCACCTATATCTTCTAGATTTACAAAATCAGCAAACTCAACTCCATAGCCAAATGTGCCAGAAGCTGTCATCACAGGATTCTTCATTGTAAGGCCTGCGATTTTTGTTGTTAAATCTGCCATATCCTTATATATTCCAAGTTAAATCATTAATATCAAAGACCGGACCTTCCTTGCACACACACACATTACCTTTGACTGTCTTCTCCACACAACAGAGACAAGCACCAAGACCGCATGCCATCATGTTCTCTAAAGAAACCTCGCAAGGAGTAGATGTTGACTTTGCATACTTGGCAACACTCACCATCATCGGTTTGGGACCGCATACGGAAATCCTGTCAAACTTTTCATTGGCCAGTAAAGAATGCTGAGTGACAAAACCTTTCTCTCCCTCAGAGCCATCTTCCGTCGTCACATAAACGGGAGCTAACGCCTGAAATAAATCCAGTTCCAGCAAATCGCTTTTACTCCGCGCGCCTAACAAAAAATAAGGCTTAGCCCCATTGTCTCTCAAGTATTTCCCGTAATCAAGAAGTGGAGCAACACCGACTCCTCCGCCAACCAGCAACACCTTTTCTCCAGGTCTCTGAACAGGAGAAAAACCATTGCCTAATGGAAATACAAGATTCAGTTTATCATTAACTTTCAGTTCTGCCAACTTATGAGTCCCCTCTCCTACTTTCTTTATAAGCAACCAAAGTTGATTCTTTTCTCGGTCAACATAATTGATGGATATCGGACGACGAAGAAAGGTTTGAGGACTCCCTTCCACTTTGATTTCCACGAACTGACCTGGAAACATTTCTGGAAGAGGTTCTGAATCTGTAAGCTTCAGCAGCACATACAAATCATGAGGGTATTGAACCTCAGCTACCGTCAAGTCTTTTACGTATTTTTTCATTGTTATATATAATATTTTATTAACGCGAGTTCGACGAATTTTAATTGTTTGTAAATTGGTTGGTTAGCGAAATTGTTGTAACTTTATAGTGTCAATTAAAAGAATTACAAATAATAATCGCTATGTTCACCGCAGACAAAGTTACAAAATTATTCTGTATGGCAGATGATTTAGCTTCGCTGATTTCCAATTCTGCAAGTTTTTTGATAAAATGACTGAAAAATATACGCTGAAAAGCGAAAACAAACATCCCTGCCATCGTGATTCCACTATGTCAAAGGCTGAAATAATGATTATCATGTATTGTCTCATGGGAAAATGTGGCGGCGGTTCTTGCGGCTTGTATGGGGTTGAGGACTCAGAGGGGATGAGTGTGAGTGTTTTGAGATGGCTGTTCATGGCTGGAAATTGAGGGGCTGTGGGGTTGGGGCGTTCCGATGATGCAAAGTTACGCATAAAGACCCCCTGCTTACAAGCATTTCAGCGCGAAAAGCGAGGGGTGTCGCCACAATGCCCCCAAAGTTGGC
>JAUMXY010000023.1:0-16807 GCA_030528885.1 Bacteroidales bacterium
TACTCGAGTACCGCCTAGGAGGTATTGCAGTACCTCTATGGAGGTACTGGACATGCAGCGGAGCATTAAAAACTTCTCAAAATATCATTGCAGAAAAACACATTGCTATTTTTCTGTTTTTTCTTTTATTGTTGCAAAATAAGTTGTACATTTGCAATTGTTAAGAATCTGCCAGCCCAACAAACCCCTATCTTCAAGGGCGTTCTTGCAAAGAACAGGCTAATACAGATTCATCGATTGCCAAACAAAACTTCATGCCTATGAGATAAAAAAGACCAAAATCAATTAATTAAAAGGACATATAGGAAGAACATCCACTTTTTGATTCTTGTCTCCCCAATTCGCCAAAATTGAAATATATCAAGAACAGAAGTAGATAGTTCACGCCGTTTGGCGTGGGCTTTTACTCGTTTAAGATATATGGGCGTTTGGCGATGCCTGGGAGACGTAGACGAAGTAATTGTCCACGTTTTTTATTTTTCACACACTATTAACAAACTTATTTAAACAGATTATGAAGAAAATTTGTTTTACAATTGCCGTGTTATTAGCAAGCCTGATGACTACGGCTCAAGAGCAAGTAACCGTTAAATCTGGTACTATCATCCCGCTTGCTGCTGTTGACAGAGTAAAAGCCGCAGATGTTCAAGAGGGGCAAACTGTAGATTTCCGTGTAATGCGTGACATCATGGTTGATGGAGTTTGCGCTGTTCCCCAAGGAACTATAGCAAAAGGAAAAGTTGTGGAAGCAAGAAAAAGTACAGTAGCAGGGACAAAAGGGAAATTGATTATAAATATTGCAAATCTGACCTTACCTGATGGGAATCCTCTTTATTTTTCTAATACAGATGTTAGGATTTATGGTAAGAATCGAACTCCTGTAGCAGTTGTTGTTGGACTTTTCACGGGCATCGGTTTTCTCATCCCAGGCTCTAAAGCTGTTATGCCAGCAGGATATGAAGTTCAGGCAACAGTTGCAGCAAACACAACAATTTCAACGAAATAAAAGATAATAGATTTATAAAGACAATGAACGCAAGTTCGATGGATTCACGTTCATTGAAAAAAACAAGGGGCAGTGTCTAACCGACACTGCCCCTTGACTCTAAGCGGAATTGCTTTTATTATTTCTTAATCTTGTAAATGTAGAATGTATGTGCAGGAACTGTGATGTCCTGTGCTGGAGCAGTCACTGTGAGCGTAGAGGTTACTGGAACAATCTTAGTTGGCTCGTCAAGTGTGTTCTCTGCATTGATGTCGTCAGAATGGAAGGTGATGAGCTGTGCCTGATGTGCGCCCTTCTTCATGC
Source organism: Bacteroidales bacterium (assembly GCA_030528885.1). Classification (GTDB taxonomy): domain Bacteria; phylum Bacteroidota; class Bacteroidia; order Bacteroidales; family Bacteroidaceae; genus Minthosoma. The sequence goes on from JAUMXY010000023.1 coordinate 1,310, forward strand.
CCTTGAGGTTGAAGGTTACAGGCTGTGGCTTGTTGCTTGTGTTGACCACCTTGACAATTACCTCATCTGTATCCTTGTCGTAAACGGCAGAGGCGAAGAGTCCGTTCTGGTCGTCGTTGCCTGCAACAGGCTTGCCATTCATGGTGAGTGTGAGCATGTTGGTTCCCTTGTTGAGGGCGTAAAGCTGCTGCACATAGTAAGAACAAGAGTTGAACTTGCGGAGGTTGTCATACCAGATAGCATCTGGACGCCACTGCCAGCCGTCAACGTGTGCGAAGAGTGGAGCGTAAGTTGCCATCTCTACGATGTCGGCATTGCGCTCGAGGTCTGTCATGAACGCTGCTTCCATGAGGGCTGCATTGAAGTGGTTCCACTTCTTGCCTCTGCCATGGCATGCATATTCGCCTGCGAATACCTTAGGCTCGTTCTTTCCACGCTTGTAGTTGTCGTAGCGGTTTCCTGACTTGAGGAACCACTCTTCGTTGCGGTAGAAGTGCTCGTCAACGAGGTCAACGCCGAGCTTGCGCATCTCTGGCCAGAGATATTCAAAGTCACCACCTTCTGAGTTAGGGCCTGAAGAGCCAATCAGCTTGATTTCAGGATACTTGGCACGAACCTGCTCAATGAATGGCTTGAGGTTCTCTGGGTAGATTGGACCCCACTGCTCGTTGCCGATTGCTACATACTTGAGGTTGAATGGAGCTGGATGGCCCATGTCTGCACGAAGCTTTGCCCATTGGTTCTTGGCTGGGTCGCCATTAGCAAACTCGATGAGGTCGAGCACATCGTCGATGTATGGCTGGAGCTGGTCAACTGGCACGTGGCGGTCGTTGCGCTCGCTGCCGTTCTGGAACTCGCATGAGAGACCTACGCTGACAACAGGGAGAGGTTCTGCGCCAATCTGCTCTGAGAGGCGGAAGTACTCGTAGAATCCGAGTCCGTAAGACTGGTAGTAGTCGGGGAAGAAACGATAGTCGAAGGTGTAGTGCCAGCGGTTCTCGTTCAATGGGCGGTTCTCTACTGGACCTACAGAGTTTTTCCACTGATAGCGTGTTGCGAGGTCAGTACCCTCGACAATACAGCCGCCGGGGAAGCGGAACACGCCTGGCTTGAGCTGCTCAAGTGACTCGGCAAGGTCTTTACGCATACCGTTTTCGTCGCCTTTGTAAACGTCAACAGGGAACAAGGAGATGTGCTCCAGGTCAACAGTCTTGCTGTTGCGCGCAAGCATAATGCGAAGCGTACCCTTATCTACTGTCTGGTTGGCCTTGATGACTACTTCATACTTTTTCCATTCTTTGCCAGAAACAACGAGCTGACTCTCTGAGAACTGCTGACGTTCTCCCATCGTTGATGGGTCGCAGAAGAGGACACGGAGCGTTACCTTGTCATCTCCGTTTGGCGTACGTGCCCAGACAGTGAAGCGGTAATCTGCACCTTTCTGGTAGCCTATGCCGAAGAAGCCTTCGTTTTCCAGACCGGAATACTTGTCACTATGTCCAGAATCGTTCAAACGGATGTAATGTGGGTTCTTGTTGAAAGGTCCGTCATTCTTCAGCTCGAACTTGCCAAAGACCTTCCATCCCATAAAGTGCTGTGGGAACTCAAAAGAGCGGTTTTTCACTAATTCGCCATACAGACCACCATCTGCGGCATAGTTGATATCCTCGAAGAAGATACCATACATCGTTGATGGAATTGCTCCACCTACCTTCGATGTGTTGATGTCGAAGGTCTGCGTCTGTGCAGACATGCCTGCAGCAACTGCCAGTGCTGCAAACAATGAACTTGCTTTTTTCATCATGAATTGTAATATAGGTTTAAATTAGTTTGATTGAGGTTCTTATGTGTGCAAAGATAAAACAAATATACGAAAAGTAAAAGAAGAACGGTGTTTTTCTTTGAATTTAGCAGCAGAACGGCATGCCGCCTCACTACACAACGCAGCAGGGCCGACACTTGTTACAGCTGTGTTTCGCCCTCTATGAAATTATCAGTCAGCAGATTGGTCCCGTCCCAAACAGCATAAGTGAACAGCGTCATCCATTCGCCAAGAACAATGATGCGGGTCTCCCTGTTGAGCATAAGGTCTATCTCTATGTGCCTGTGTCCGAAAATGAAGAAGTTCACATCGGGATGCGTTTTCAAATAATCTTTGGCATAAAGCACCAGCCCTTCCTTGTCTTCACCTTGATAGGGCTCTTCGCCATTGCTTGGCGCGCTTTCATAGCCAACGAGCTTTGTGCTGTTGCAGAATCCATCCTTGGTCATCACGTTGCCATCAGCATCAGGACGGGGCATCTTATCGACCCTCTTCATGCGTGAATGCTTCGCCCAATTCAGGCCGAAGTTCATAAACCAATGAGGATGCACCCATCTCGCCATTGCCTGCAGGGTTCTGTTGCGGAAGCACCAGAACATCAAACGCGTCTTCCACTCCTTGTCGCGATAATCAAGCCCGTCGCCATGAGCAAGATAGAACACCTTGCCATGCAGTTCCACCGCACACGGCTGCCGATGCAATATCACGCCACACTCACGCTCCAGATAGTCACCTACCCACATATCGTGATTGCCCGTGAAATAGTGGACTTCCACTCCCATGTCGGTCAGTTCGCTGACCTTGCCAAGGAAACGGGTGTAGCCTTTAGGCACCACCTCTGCATACTCAAACCAGAAGTCAAACATATCCCCCAGCATATACACCGCCTCTGCCTTGTCCTTGATTTTGTCTAGGAAATTGACGAGACGACGCTCATGTGTGCGCCGATGCTCAATAGCACGGCTGCCCAGATGCGCATCACTGATGAAATAAATGTTCTTCATATCACATAAATCCTAAATCGAGTTTTGCCTCTTCGCTCATCATGTCCTTGTTCCATTCGGGCTCAAAGACAACATTCACATTCACGGACTTCACCGCTGATATGCCTTCCAGCTTCTGCTGTATATCTTCAAGAATAAAATCTGCCGCAGGACAGTTCGGAGCTGTAAAGGTCATGTCTATGTCAATATCAAACTCCTTGCCTTCCGCCGGCTCCGCTGTCGGATGCACATCTATCTTGTAAATCATGCCTAAGTCCAGCACATTAACGGGTATCTCCGGGTCGAACACCGTCTTCAGGTACTCGACAGCTTTTTCTTCAACTTCGTATTGTGTCATAATCTTTTATATCTTTCCTTCTTCCGCAAAACTATAGTATCCTCCTTCTGTCACGATAACATGGTCTACCATCCTGATATTGACAGCTTGCGCAGCCTTATGCGCCTTCTCTGTCAGGTCGGCATCGGCACGGCTTGGCTTCAGGCTTCCGCTGGGATGGTTGTGAACGAGGATGAAGCTGGTCGCATCATGCAGGAGCGCCTTCTTGAGCAGCAGCCTCACATCCACCAGTGTCTCCGTCAGTCCGCCCGAGCTCAGTGTCACACAACTGAGCAGGCGCGCATTGTTGTTCAGCAGCAAGACCCAGCTTTTCTCTAAAGTAAGGTCCTGCACCATGGGCTGCATATAGCGCTGCACGTCCGCTGCTGTGCGAAACTGGGTGATGTCGCTGCTGTCTTCCATCATGCGCCTTTTCCCAATCTCGGCAGCGGCAATGATTGTGAGTGCCTTTGCCTCTCCTATACCGTTGAACTGCACCAAGTCCTGCAGCGTCAGGTGATTGAGATTGCGCAGCTTCCCATCACAACTCTTCAGCACCTCCTGCATCAGCTCCACCGCTGACTTCTTCGCTGTTCCATTGCCTATCAGAATGGCAAACAGCTCCGCGTTTGTCAGCGATTCTACTCCTTTCGCCATCAGTTTTTCGCGCGGCCTGTCTTCTTCCGCCCAGTTCTTGATGGAAACATAAGAATGTTCTTTACCATCAGAACCAGCTGCAGCTCTGCCAAAAACCATCGGCTCCTCTTTCGCCTGCCCCGCTCCCCTATCGTTGAAAGGCTTGAAACTTTTGCTAATCATAGAAGTTCTTTTCAAAGGCTGTAAACTCGTCCTTTCCCTGCACACAGCGCAGCCACCAGGCTTTGAGGAATCCTGCTCCGTAGCCTACCAGTTGCACGAAAGCCGCTTCCACACTAAAGAATCCTATCACCACACTGCGGTTCTTAATGCTCGAATCAATGAATATCAGCAACGTATAGAGCATGATTGGCATCAGGCAGATGACGTATGCGGGAACGAAACCTCCGTTGGGCAGCAATATGCCTGTTGCCGTGTTGTTCCAGTAATCCATCTGGCGGAACACTACAGCCGCAAGGATAAGCAGCAGCACGCCGACCGTGAAGAACATGGGCAGCATATGCACCAGTTTCATCGTGCCCGGATGGCGTTTCTCCAGATTGATTCTTGCAATGCCAGAATTGAACACCTGCTTGAAGAACTTGTCCATGTCTGTACGGCGCTTGTGCCAAACCCAAGCTTCGGGGAAGAGGCGAGAGGAGTATCCAGCCTCAACAATACGGTAGCTGAAGTCTATGTCTTCGCCAAAACGCATCTTGCTAAACCCTTGCAGCTTGAGATACACATTTCGGCGTATGCCCATATTGTAAGAACGCGGGTAGAACTTGTCCATCGCCCCCTTCTTCTTGCCCCCTCGTATTCCTCCGGTTGTGAAGAAGGAGGTCATGCTGTAAGATATGGCCTTCTGTATATTCGTAAACGACTCATGCGCAGCATCAGGTCCTCCAAACGCATCGCATGGATTTTCCGCCAGTTCTTTTTCTATAGCTGAAAGGTAGCCTTCGGGAAGGACACAGTCACTGTCGAGGATAATCACATATTCTCCCTTGGCATGCTCCACGCCATAGTTGCGTGCCGGTCCTGGCCCTCCATTCTTTTTGGTCAGATATTGTATGTCGAGCTGCTCAGCATACTTCTCAACAACATCCTTGCAAGGCACGCTCGAACCATCCTCAACAACAACAACCTCAAACTCCTTGACTGTCTGTTTCGTCAGGCTGTCAAACAGTTCGTCCACCTCGTCCGGACGGTTATACACAGGTATTATAATGGAATATTTCATGTCACTCAAAATAGAAAGTAAAGACAATCATCTTGCTTTTTGCCTTATCTACCGACTGGGTGAAGATAAGCTGCGCCTCATCGGTGATGTCTGAACGGTCTTTGTTTATCACGTTCGACAGACCATACAGGAACTTCACCTCAGGAATAAACTTAAAGTAAGGCAGATAGAAATCACATCCCAGACCCAGCTCCAGATAGCAGTCAGTATTGGTCAACAGATACTGCTTCTGCTTCTTCACCGTCAGGTCCAGCACAGGGTTCACACCAGCCACAATGTAAGGACGGTAGTTGTTGAAGCGCTCGCCTGCAAACTTAATGTTGACAGGAACCGAGAAATAAGTAGACTTGATGGTCTGCGTCTGCTTTTCAGCATTCAACTCGTTGCGGAAGGTCAGGTTCTTCGTGCCAAAGTGCATTGTAGGGATAACGCGGAGAGCCAAGTTCTTCGTCAAATAGAACTCTCCCAAAATGCCGACCGAGAAACCTGGCTCATAATTAGGCACTTCAGCATACCACTGATTGCCATTCGCATCAACATATCCGTTCTGCTGCAGCTCAATGTCCTGCAGATGCACGCCAGCCAGAAAGCCATAGTGAAACAGCCGCTGGTCAATGTAAGGACGATTCATCACCTTCCTGCTCTGAGCATTCGCTCCAGCAAAAGGAATGAGCGAGAAAAGCGCAGAGAAGCATGCTATTATATAATAATGTGTAAATTTCATCACCATAATAAACGAGAAAAACCGTCTTTTATTTTGCAGGATGCAGAGTTTGATGTAACTTTGTGCAAAGATAGTGAAAACCGAATACAAAACAAAAAGATAGTTTCAGTTTTCTCGCACAGACGCATCTTGTCTTCAACGATTAACAAATACAACACTGATTATGAAACTTACTGTCATCGGCGCTGGCAACATGGGCGGCGCACTCATCAAAGGATGGGCTAAAAGCGGAAAGATTAGCAACATCACCATTGCAGACAAAAACGAAAGCCTGCTCGCTCAGTTCAAGCAGGAATTTCCAGCTGTCAACACAACAACAGACAACATCGAGGCCGTAAAGGACGCTGATGTCATCGTTCTGGTAGTCAAGCCATGGCTCATGAAGCTGGTTCTGGCAGAGGTAAAGCCTGTGCTCGACCTTGACAAGCAAATCATCGTGTCAGATGCGGCAAACTTCACAACAGCCATGCTTGCCGAAGAATTGGGACAAGACGGGCAGTTCTTCTATGCCATCCCCAACATCGCTGCCGAGTTCGCTGCCAGCATGAGCTTCATCGCGAAAGGAGCCAGCGCCACAGATGAGAGCCTGAAAACAGTCGAAGAGCTTTACGCCATCGACGGTGACACGCTCGTCGTTCCCGAGAATCTCGTTGGGCCAGGCATGATGATGGCTTCATGCGGCATCGCTTATGTCATGCGATACATCCGCGCGCAGATGGTCGGCGGCTGCGAAATGGGCTTCTACCCCCAGCAAGCCAAGCAGATTGCGCTCCAAACCATGCAGGGAGCTGTTTCACTGCTCAAGGAGACAGGCTGGCATCCAGAAGAAGCCATCGACAAGGTGACAACCCCTGGAGGCGTAACCATCAAGGGTCTCAACGAGCTCGACCACGCAGGCTTCAACTCAGCAGTCATCCGCTCACTCAAGGCTGGACTGAAATAAGAAATAGATTTCAGCACCCCATAAAACACCTTCAAACAGCAGTTGGAAGGTGTTTTTTCTTGTCTTTTTGCAAAAAATATTCATTATCAATTGCCATTTATCAATATTTTCGTACCTTTGCACTCGCATTCGCCCCGATGGCGGAATTGGTAGACGCGTTGGTCTCAAACACCAATGAAGCAATTCGTGCCGGTTCGATCCCGGCTCGGGGTACTGCTCAAACAATAAAATCATCTGTAAACAAAGTTTTTACAGATGATTTTTCTTTTCTGGGCAGCCAACAGACTTTCACTGCTTTTTTATCGTACCCCTCGGGTTCGATGCACCGTACCCCTCGGGTCCACCTCATCGGACCCGAGGGGTACGGTTTTTCTTGCTGCAATGGCGTGTCTTGCAGATGGGCTATTTTCCGCCTGCTTTGGGGTGGGTTGCTTTGAGGATGCATAAACAAAAAAGGACACCCTCTTTGGTTGCGGAGGGTGCCCTTGGGTGTATCGATTGGCTGATTGCCGAATGCCTTAGTTCATCTTCTTGATGATTTCCATGCCGCGGCGAATAGCTTCCTCGTTCATTGGGATGAGCTTGTGGTGACGCTCTGGAAGAGCTTTGCGGAGACCTTTCACAACATCCTCTACAGTGGTGACAGGACGCACCTTGATGAGTCCGCCGAGCACAAGCATGTTGAACACTTTCGCATTGCCCGTACGTGCAGCTTCTTCCATGGCGTCAATGCGATAGATGTTGATGTCGCTGCGTGTTGGTGGCTGGATGATGGAGTAGCCGTCGTAGATGATAGTGCCGCCTGGCTTTACCATAGGCTCGAATTTCTCGAGCGATGGCTGGTTCAGCACGATGGCTGTGTCGTACTGGCTGATGATGGGCGAGCTGACAGGGTCATCGCTGATGATGACAGTCACGTTGGCTGTTCCACCGCGCTGCTCTGGTCCGTATGCTGGCATCCAGCTCACTTCCTTGTCCTCCATGATTCCTGCGTATGCGAGAATCTTACCCATTGAGAGGACGCCTTGTCCTCCAAAACCTGAAATGATAATTTCTTCTGTCATAGTCGTGGAATCTTTTTAGTCGTTTACTGTATTTTTGAGGTCACCCAGCGGATAGTATGGGAACATGTTATCAACCATCCACTGATTTGCCTGCTCTGGAGTCTGCTTCCATCCTGATGCGCAAGTAGAAACAACCTCTACGATAGAGCAGCCCTTCTTGTTCATCGAGTTCTCGAACGCCTGACGGATTGCCTTCTTGGTCTTGCGGATATTAGCCACAGTGTTGACAGCCTGACGTGTAACGTAGCATGTGCCTTCGAGGTTCACTGCCAAGTCTGTAATGTGCAGAGGGTATCCGTGGAGGTCTGCCTGACGGCCATAAGGGCAAGTCGAGGTCTTCATGCCCATCAGCGTAGTTGGCGCCATCTGTCCACCAGTCATGCCATAGATAGCATTGTTGATGAAGATGATAGCGATGTTCTCGCCACGGTTCATTGCGTGGATTGTCTCTCCTGTACCGATGCACGCCAAGTCGCCGTCTCCCTGATAGGTGAACACGAGCTTGTTGGGCCAGAGACGCTTCACAGCTGTAGCACATGCCGGTGCACGTCCGTGCGCTGCCTCAATCCAGTCAACATTAAGATAGCGGTAAGCAAACACGGCGCAACCTACAGGACAGATTCCGACAGTGTTTTCCTCCATGCCCATCTCTTCGATGATTTCGGCAACGAGCTTATGCACCACGCTATGGCTGCAGCCTGGGCAGTAGTGCATAGGTGTATCGTTCATCAAGCTGGGCTTGCCATAGACTTTATTCTCGGGTATAATGAGTTCTTCTTTTGTAATCATTGCGGTTTTTGAGATTTTGAGGTTTTACTTCATCCAATAACCTTTTGGGCAGCTCTTGGTTGCACATTCGCTTGCCATCTTCTGGAAGTCTTCCAGCACATCCTGTGGCGAAGAGACCATACCGCCTGAGCGACCTGAAAGGTACACTGGCGCCTGTCCCTCTGTAGCGAGACGAACATCCTTCACCATCTGTCCCTCACACTGCTCTACGCAGAGGATAGCCTTGACCTGTCCGGCCAGCTCGCTAATCTTCTTGTTAGGAAATGGCCACAGTGTCTTAGGACGGAGCATGCCGACTTTCACACCTGACGCACGGAGCATCTCCATGGTCTTCATGCTGACACGTGAAGATATGCCGTATGCCACGATGAGGTATTCTGTCTCCTCATCAACATTATACAGTTCAAAGTCTACCTCTTCAGCTTCAACCTGATTGTACTTGGCTGTCATCCTCTTGTTGCGCGCCTCCATGTCCTTAGCATCAAGCTCAAGCGTTGAAATGAAGTTGTACTGACGATTCTTCAAGCCGATGCCGTTGGTTGCCCATGGGCACTGCTTAGCAATCTCTTCATCTGTGCGGCGAGGAGTGAACGGAGGCAGCACAACCTTCTCCATCATCTGGCCAATCATACCGTCTGACAAGATAATAACAGGCATGCGCCACTTGAAGGTCAGCTCCTTCGCCTTGCCCATGCAGTCACACATCTCCTGCACACTGTTGGGAGCAAGGACGATAACTCGATAGTCACCGTTTCCGCCACCATAGACAGCCTGCTCATAATCTGCCTGGCCTGGCTGAATTGTTCCAAGACCTGGACCTCCACGGCCGACGCTGACAATAACGCCTGGCAGTTCCACGCCAGCCATGTAGCTGAATCCTTCCTGCATCAGCGCAATACCGGGTGAGGAACTGGAAGTGAAAGCCAGTTTGCCGGTACTTCCTGCTGCATACAGCATATTGATAGAAGCCAGCTCGCTTTCAGCCTGAAGCACAACCATGCCGGTTGTCTCCCAAGGCTTGTCAAGAGCCAGCGTCTCAAGCACTTCACTTTGCGGGGTGATGGGGTAACCAAAGAAGCCGTCATAGCCGTAACGGATAGCTGCTTTGGCGATAACTTCGTTGCCTTTCAGCAATTCAATGTTGTTCTTTTCGTTGTCCATTTTTACTCCTCCTTTTTTCTGTAAACAGTAATGCATCCGTCTGGGCATACGATGGCGCAGCTAGTACAGCCATTGCACTTTTCCCAGTCTGTCTGTTCCGCATAGTTGTAACCTTTGTGGTTGACAGTTGCACTCAGTGTGACAAGATTCAATGGACATGCTATCGCGCAGAGATTGCATCCCTTGCAACGCTCAGTGTCCACGACGATAGCTCCTCTCATTTTTGCCATATTAATTAATACTTTTTATTGATTTCCTTTATTATGGATTGTATATGTCCTTACAATAGAATTCAATGACCTCCATTGCCATCTTCCTCAGTTCGACAGCATCCGAATCGGCATTCAGCTTGATGGCTTCTGCATAGGAATCCAAACATTCCTTCCAGTCCATGCGGGCGTATGCCTCTTTGCCTTTCTGTATCCACTCAGCCTCAGTCATCGGATCTCACAATGATTCTTTTACATACATTTAGCTTTCTTGCTGTCATTCTCTCTAATCTCGGCACGGCGAATCTTTCCCGATTGAGTCTTGGGCAATTCGTCCACAAACTCCACGATACGCGGATATTTGTATGGAGCAGTATTTACCTTCACGTGGTTTTGCAGCTCTTTCACCAAGTCTTCGCCAGCCTTTGCCTTCCATTCCTTTCCCAGCACGATGGTGGCTTTCACTACCATGCCTCGGATTTCATCAGGAACTCCCGTGATGGCGCATTCCACTACAGCAGGATGGGTCATCAGCGCACTTTCCACCTCAAAAGGACCGATGCGGTAGCCCGAAGACTTAATCACATCATCAGCACGTCCCACAAACCAGTAGTATCCTTCTTCGTCCTTATATGCCAAGTCGCCTGTGAAGTAGTAACCGTCATGCCAAGCCTTTGCTGTAGCTTCCTCGTTCTTGTAGTATTCACAGAAAAGTCCGACAGGCTTGCCCTGATCCACACGAATGGCGATTTGTCCCTGTTCACCCACAGCTGCCTCTGTCCCGTCAAACTTAATCAGATGCACGTCATACTGCGGCAGCGGGTGTCCCATCGAACCAGGCTTTGTCTTCATCCATGGCGTTGAAGCGATGAGACAAGTCGTCTCTGACTGTCCAAAGCCTTCTTTAATCTCAAGTCCTGTCACTTCAAGGAACTTCTCATACACAGCCGAGTTGAGCGCTTCACCTGCCGTAGTGACGTGTTCCAGCGAACTGAGGTCAAACTTCGTCAAGTCTTCGCGAATCATGAAGCGGTAAATCGTTGGCGGAGCGCAGAAACTGGTAATGCGATACTCACCTATCTTTGTCAGAATATCTGCTGGCGTAAACTTCTCGTGGTCATACACAAACAGCGTAGCACCTGCTATCCACTGTCCGTACATTTTCCCCCAAGTAGCCTTTGCCCATCCCGTGTCAGCCACAGTCAGGTGCAAGCTCCCCATGTGAAGGTTATGCCAATAGGCAGCTGTTCCGATGTGTCCCAGCGGATAAGTGTAGTCATGAACCACCATCTTAGGCTGGCCACTTGTTCCAGAGGTGAAATACATCAAGCTGTAGTCAGAAGACTCGGTCTTGCGCTCTCCCGTATACTCGGTTGCAGCCGCAACTCCCTTCTTGTAGTCTTCCCATCCTTCCGGCACGATAGGCCCGATGCTGATGCGGTACTTTAAGGTCTTGCACTCGTCATACGCCTGATTCACGCTGCTAAGCACTTCCTCGTCTCCGCAAGTGATGATTGCCTTGATGCCTGCGTTGTTTGAACGATACACAATATCCTTCTTCGTCAGCAGGAACGAAGCAGGGATTGCCACCGCTCCAATCTTGTGCAGCGCCAACATGGTAAGCCAAAACTGATAACGACGCTTCAGTATGAGCATCACGGCATCCCCCTTTTCTATTCCAAGCGAAATCAGATAGCTCGCCACCTTGTTAGACTCGCGGCGTATATCCTCAAACGTGAATCGACGTTCTATTCCCTTGTCATTGCACCACAGCAGAGCTAGGCGGTCAGGTGTTTCTTCCGCCCACTTGTCCATGACGTCATAGGCAAAATTGAAGTTCTCAGGAACGACGAATTTGAAATTCTTCTGAAAGTCCTCCTGAGAAGTGAAGGTTGACTTCTCGAGAAACCTGTCAAGCATTGTGTTGGCCATATCTATTTCAATCTCTATGATTCAGTTTGTGAATGTTTTTTATATGCACATTTGGATACTTCATGCACCTTATCCCACAAAAAAAATGCACACTCTTTAGCCAGAGTGCAGTTTTTCGGCTTCAAAATTACCAACAAAATGCCTTTTGAACAAATAAAAAAGTCATAATTTTGAGCATTTTACACACACTTGCACCGAATGTGTAAAAATGAATAAAAAAAATGCACACCCCAAAAAGAGATGTGCAAAAGATAAAAGCCCCAATGACACATCGCCATTCCTCCGTCAAAGTCTTCGCCAGCGCACCATTCAGCTCCCTCGAAGCAATCGGTACAATACCCACAAAGTAATTAATGAGGTTCGAAAAGCAGAGAAGTGACAGAAAAGGAAGAGCTGATTCTGCACTTTATCGCCTTCCGCTTTCTCCTTTTTACGAAAATCCTTATCTTTGCGACATGAAAAGACTCATTGAACTTCTGAAGGACAAGCCACGCCTCTACAACATCGTGGCCAACTCCGACACCCCAGCAGGGAAGGCATTCGACATCGCTGTCATGGCAGCCATCATCCTCAGTCTGCTGGTCGCTTTCGTTGAAACCCGTCCCGCTGTCGTTGGCCGCTTCAAGGATACGCTGACCATTCTCGAGTACGTGCTGACCTTCTTCTTCACCATCGAATACCTGCTGCGCCTCTACTGCACCCCAAAACCCAAGAGCTACGCGCTCAGTTTCTTCGGCATCATCGACCTGCTCGCCACCCTTCCGCTCTACCTGTCCTTCATCCCCCAGCTGTCCAGCGCACGCTATTTCTTTGTTCTGCGCACCTTCCGACTCATACGCATCTTCAGAGTGCTCAAGCTGTTCAGCTTCATCAACGAGGGGTACCTTCTCTTGCAGAGCATCCGTCTGAGTCTGAAAAAGATACTCGTTTACTTTCTCTTCGTCATCATTCTGGTTATCATCCTCGGCACGCTGATGTTCATCATCGAGGGCGGTCGTCCTGGCACCCACTTCACCGACATCGGCACCAGCATCTACTGGGCCATCGTCACCCTCACCACCGTCGGCTACGGCGACATCACCCCCGTCACCTTCGTCGGGCGCCTGCTCTCCAGCCTTGTCATGATACTCGGCTACACCATCATCGCTGTCCCCACAGGCATCGTGTCTGCCACCATGATAGACGAGACCCAAAAGCGGAGCAAGGACGGACGATGCCCCCGATGCAAGGAAAAGACCGACACCAAAGCCAACTACTGCAAGCACTGCGGCGAAAAGCTATGAGAATTTTCATCAACGACCAGTTCAGCCACATCCCCCCCGAGGAGCTCCAGCATGCCCTCACCTCGCTGCCCGATTGGCGCCGCGAGAAAGCCCTTCGCTTCAAGCACCGGCAAGGACAAAGCGAGTGTGCGCTATCCTACCTGCTGCTGCAGCAAGCGCTGAAAACCGTCTATGGCATCGACAGCCAGCCCTCCTTTCTCATCGGCGAACATGGCAAGCCCACCCTTGCCGAACACCCAACCATTCACTTCAACCTGAGCCACTGCCGCACCGCCATCGCCTGCGCCGTGTCCGACAGCGCCGTAGGACTCGACATTGAGTGCTTAGGCCGCTACAAGGAGCCGTTGGCGCGTCATGTGCTCAACGACGAAGAGTTTGCCGCCGTCCTCTCCGCTCCCAATCCCGATATCGCCTTTGCCAGATACTGGACACAAAAAGAAGCCATCGTCAAGCTCACTGGGCGTGGCATTGACGATGACCTGAAAAATATTCTCTTTAAATATAATAATGTATCCATACGCACCGAGGTGCATGCCGACAAAGGCTACGTATGGAGTGCTGCCTGCTTCACGACAAGCCCTCGATAAGTCCGTCCACAATCGTGATGCGCTCAGCCTGCGGTGACTTGTTCAGTCCCGGCATTCGCATGATGTCACCCGCAATGGCAACAATCATTTCCGAACCCGCATTGATGACCAAGTCGCGAATGTTCACATTGAAGTCAGTCGGACATCCATAGCGCGTCTGGTCGGCAGAGAAAGAATACTGCGTCTTGGCTATGCAGACAGGGAAATGCTCCAGTCCCAACTTCTTGATGCGCAACAGCATCTTTTCCGCCGCCTTGCCATACGTCACGCTCGATGCACCATAAATCTTGCGGCACACCTTCTCTATCTTCGTCTTGATGTCATCTCCATCCTCATACGTCAGCAGCAGCGGCTCAGACGGCGCCTGCTCAATGGTGTCCACCACCAGCTGAGCAAGCTCCTTAGCGCCATCTCCACCCTGCATGAAAGCATTGTTCACAGCAAAGCCCACGCCCTGCTCCTCGCAGTGACGGCGCAGCAGCTCCACCTCCTCGTCCGTGTCTGTGGCATAACGGTTAAATGCCACCACCACCTGCTGTCCAAAGCTCTTCATGTTGGCAATGTGGCGGTCCAGGTTCTTGCAGCCCTCTATCAGCCCCTCCGCATTCGGTTCCTTAATCTTGTCAACAGAGACGCCGCCATGCATCTTCAGTCCCTGCGTCGTAGCCACAATGACCGTCAGTTTCGGCTGCAAGCCGCTCTTGCGGCACTTCACGTTGAAGAACTTCTCCGCTCCGAGGTCAGCGCCAAAACCAGCCTCTGTCACCACATAGTCGGCAAACGTCATCGCCATGCGCGTGGCAATGATGGTGTTGCAACCATGCGCAATGTTGGCAAACGGTCCTCCATGCACAAACGCAGGCGTCTGCTCCGTCGTCTGCACCAAATTAGGGCTGATGGCATCTTGCAGCAGCACCGTGATGGCGCCATCCACGCCCATGTCCTTCACACGGAACGGCGTGTCGTCAATCTTGATGCCCAAAATGATGTTGCCAATGCGTCGGCGCAAGTCGTCAATATCCTTAGACAAACATAGAATAGCCATGATTTCCGATGCCGGTGTGATGTCAAACCCGCTCTCCGCAGGTATGCCGTCCGTCTTAGCGCCCAGTCCCGTCACCACATAGCGCAGGTTGCGGTCGTTCACGTCCAGCACACGCTTCCACAGCACCTCCTTCAGCGCAAATCCCTCCTCACGATGCTGATAGATGTAGTTGTCAAGCAATGCCGCAATCATATTGTGCGCAGAAGTCACCGCATGAAAGTCGCCCGTAAAGTGCAGGTTTATCTTCTCCATAGGCAGCACCTGTGCATATCCGCCTCCAGCCGCACCGCCCTTCACGCCGAAGCAGGGTCCCAGCGATGGCTCACGCAAGGCGCACACAGCCTTCTTTCCCAACTTGTTCAGTCCCAGCGCCAGCCCAATGCTCACCGTCGTCTTGCCGATGCCCGCCTTCGTAGGTGTGATGGCAGTGACCAGAATGAGGTTGCTCTTCTCCACCTTTTCCTCGTCAATCAAACGATTAGGCACTTTTGCAATGTACTTGCCGTACATTTCCAGTTCCTCCACAGGAATCTGAATGTATTTGGCAATCTCCCCAATGTTGCTCAGCTTGCATTCACGAGCAATTTCGATGTCTGTTTTCATGTTGTAGTTCGTTTAAGATAGGTTATTTGTGCAAAGATAAGAAAAAAGGGGGAAAGAAAGAAAAATTGAAGGCTTTTTTATAAAAGGCAGCTATAGGCGTGAAAAACAGGAAGAGAAATTCACAAATTCACAAATTC
>JAUMXY010000023.1:16817-45847 GCA_030528885.1 Bacteroidales bacterium
ACAAAAAGAGAGGCGCAAAGCCGAAACCTTGCGCCTCTTCATTCATATCAAGAGATGTGTTACTTCACAAGCACTTTCTTCACAGAGCCGTCAGAGAACTTCACGATGTTGAAGCCCTTCTGGAGCGTCTTGATTTGTGCACCGGCTGTAGTGTAGACAGCAACAGGAGTAGCATCATCAGCTGTTCCTACGCCATCGATGAAAGATGGGTCACCAGACTCAGTCTTTGTGCTTGATGTGCCGAAGCTTGTCAACTTCCAGTTGTCCCAGATAGCCCAAGTGCCATTAGAGCTGTTCTTTGCTCCGATAACGACGTCAGACTTCTCTGCAAGCGTGAAGACTACGCGAACCACATAGTTCTGCTCGTCGCTGAGCGCATTGCCGTCAGCATCAGTCTCCTCG
Organism: Bacteroidales bacterium; assembly: GCA_030528885.1. Lineage (GTDB taxonomy): Bacteria > Bacteroidota > Bacteroidia > Bacteroidales > Bacteroidaceae > Minthosoma. The sequence goes on from JAUMXY010000023.1 coordinate 17,220, forward strand.
AAGCAGAGACCAGCAGTCTGCATGTTGTTAGGCACGTAAGTTGTCACAGAGTCAGCCCCAGCCGTCAGAGAGTCAGAGATTGCAGTGAAGCTTGACTCGATGAGCGTCTTGTCTGCACGGCGACCTTCAGAGATGAGACGGAATGGCTCAGAGTAAGTCTTCTCACCAACCTTCACATAAACGAATGCACCCTGAATCTTGTCCTTCTTGCCTGTCAAGAGAGAATCGAGGTCTGCCTGTGCAGCCACACCGCCATTGATATAAGAAGGGATGCGGTTGAAGCAGTTCAGAGCTACCTCGTAAGTACCAGCTGGCAAGCTGTAGATAGTCTGATAGTGGTCAAATGTTGCCTGATAGTACTCAACCATATCCTTGCGGTTATAGTTCGCATGGTCAGGCACGCTTCCACTCCATCCGTTGCTGTTTTCTTCTGTATAAGATGGGTTGACGATGAGAGAAGTGAGGTCCACAGGATTTTCGTCAGAAGCCTCGCCCGATGTAGCAGGAATCTTCAGGTCAGCAGCTACACCGTCGATGGTAGCGATAAACTTCTCAATCTCCTCATTTGTCATTTCATCCACCTCGCCTTCGAGCGCGTCATAAGCAGCCTGAGCCTCTGCCGAAGCCTGCTCGTAGTACTCTTCTGCCACCAGCGCGAGATTCTCGTCAGCTGCAACATATTCAGCCATTATCTCGATATTAGCCTTCGCATAGTCGTAAGCAGTCTGAAGAGCGGCGTATGCTGCGCTCATAGCCTCAACATCCTTGTCGAGAGCAGATTCAGCATTGCCAGCCGCATCGCCGAGCTGCTGAGCAGCCAACGCATTCATCACGTCGATGTTTGTCTCCAGGAAGTCACGCACCTCTTCAGCAAAAGTCTTCAGCTCTGCGCTCAAGGCATCCTTGTCAACAGCATTGTAAGCGATAGAGAAAGTGTACCATACCACCCAGCTGCCACCAGCCATTTCAGAAGCCTTCACACCAAACTTCAGGTCGCCCGGCTCTGACAGCACTGTTGTCACTGACTTCTGGAGCAAATCCGTATAAGCATCATCTTCGAACACGTCATAAGCGTTCTTCTGGCTGTTAGGAACATACTTCTTCGTTCCGTCAGTCAGGTTCACCTCGCCCCAACCCTCGAAAGCATCCTGCGCCAGCTCAGCCACGTTCGTCAGCGGAGTCTTCGCATGACCAGCAAAGACAGCAGCCTCAGCCTCAGCAGATGGGTCATAGTTCTCGATGTTTGGAGCATTTTCTGCATTGCGGAAGAAAGCCTTCGTAGTAATAGTATATGTACCTGCAGGCATATCAGCAAGCGTGCGGCTCACCTCAAACGGATACTGGTTCCATACCTCGGCAGTACCATACTGAGTCTTGAAGTTAGTAGCGTCGCCATACACCCACTCCTTGTCAGGCACACTTGTGTTGCTCTGTGCAGTTGTGCTGTATGTATATGCCAACTGGTCGAAGAGGATAGAGATGTCAAGGTCCTCGTCCAGTGCAGCGCCAGCCTCTACGGCATTATCCCATGCCACCTGGATGCCCTCCTTCACGATTGCGCCCAGCGTGTCGATAGCCTGCTCAATCTGCGCTGTAGTCCAGCTATACTCGTCGATAGCCACCATCACCTCGTCGCTGAGGTCTTGCAGATTGCCAAACAGCGGCTCAATGCCCTCATACTTCAGTATCGCGTCAGACAGTGCGCCACCGTCATTGTAGAACTCTTCCAGCTTAGCGTAAGCCTCGATATTGCTTCTCACCTCTGGCAACAAGTTATTGATGGCATCAGCAGCAGCCTTGTTCGCCTCAGCATCTGCACTCTGTGAGCTAACCAGCTTGGCGCCAGCATTGACCACTTCGTCCAGCTTGTCAGTCAACTCAGTGTTGAAGCTCTCGCCCAGCAAGTTCTCGCCGGCAGCCACAGCAGCCTGCAACGCAAAGAGCGATGGGTCAATCTCTGTCTCACCCACATAGTAGAGAGCGAAACCGTCGATGAAGAAGTGAGGCATAGAGCCAGAACCAGCGTTTGCAGCAGTGAAGCCGACAGAGAACTGACCCGAGGTCTCCTCCTCCAGCTCGAACTTAATCTGTTCCTTCATCCACTTGCCCTCTTCAAACTTCTTCAGGTCACCAAAATATTCATTGCCGTCCGCATCGATGAAACCCATCAAGTTCTGACCAATCTCACCTGCGCCACCAGCATTGTAGTAAGAGATTTCCAAGGTGTACTTACCTGCAGGAATTGTCACAGCCTGCGTATATTGTGACTTGTGGCTCCACACACTGATGAAACCGAGCAGGTTGCCCTCTGTTGAGCCGTCAGACATCGCTGTTGGAGGAAGGAACGCCTTGCCGCCAAGGAATGAATTGCTGCCCAGTTTGAACACACCGCAAGCACGAGCATTCTCGTTTGGATTGCTTGGCACCCAACCCTCAACAGGCAACATGCCATAGTAATTCACAACACGGCCATTTGCACCGTTCGGGTCAACCATGTCATAATCATAAGTACAAATACCGTCATCCTCAGGCAGCGGAGTGCCGAGCGTGAAGTGAGGGTTTGTGATGAAGAAAGCAGAGAGGTCTGTCAACCCAGCCTCAATCAGCTTCTTCTGGTCCTCGATAGCCTTCTGCACCTGCTCCAGCGTAGCGTCAGCATTGTTGTAAACAGCCTGTGCTGCGCTCACATCCACGCCATAGTCCTTCGCCTCTTCAATCAGCGCCAGCAGCTGAACCTTAGCTGCATCTACCTCTGCCTGAATCAGCGGCTTTGGATCTATAGAGCAAAGCTTCACATTGTCGATGAAGATGTGCGCTGCACCACCCGAACCATAGTTGCCAGCCTTGTAGCCAAGAGAAACCTGACCAGCAGTCTCTGCCTCCAGCCGGAACACGATGGTGTCCGTTTCCCATACTCCCACAGCAAACGACTTCTTGCCAGAGACATAAGCCGTTCCGTCTGCAGCTACAAAACCGATGTTTGACTGCAAGAACGCCTCGCCGCCAGCCGTATTCTGTGCCTTCACAAGCAGCATATAAGCACCGGCAGGAAGCGTCACATCCTGCGTGTACTTAGCGTCAGCGCCCCAAACAGCCACAATGCCAAGACCCTGTCCTGTCACCTCCTCAGTCAGATACGGAGCATAGTATGCACCGCCAAGACCTGTAGTAGCCTCTTCCGATGCGTCATCCACGTAAGCAAAGATGCCAGCCGCCTTAGCGTTAGCATTGTCTGTACGCGCAGTGCTGCTTGAATTCTGCATCACTTTAACATTGTCAGTTGGAGTGTCAGCCGTCCATCCTGTAATGGGCTGCAGACCAAACATCTGCACGCCGCCAGCGCCAGCGCCAGCATCAGACATGTCATAGTCATAAGTACAGATTTTCTCCAGACCGCTCACAGGAGCGTCAGCGCTGAAATCAGCATTCTTCAGCTTGGAAGTCAGGTCTTCCAGCACCGTGTACTGCGTTTGTGCAGAAACATTTACCCCCCCCAGCATCATAGCCGAAAGAGCAAGAGTAAAGATTTTCCTCATAAAGTCAGTTTTTAGAAAGTTAATAAAATATGAAATGTTAGTCGTAAATTCAAATCCAGCGGCATCACCATGCTCCCCGCACACCTATCAACGTATGCCATGAGTCAATGTAATTCATGCAGATAGCATTAAGATTCAAGAAAAACACTCAATTCTTTTTTCGGGCACAAAGATAGAAAAAAGGATGAATATCTGCAAATATTGAAGTAGTTTTCCACTAGAAATTAAATATTTTTGAGAATGATGCACAATATAAACGAGAGTTCGATAGGATGAAGATGTGTTTTGGGTGGTGACTTGCAAAACGACTCTTTATATCAAACTGACGTTTTAGATAACGTGCCGTGCCCGAGGGGTGCGCTTTTTGTACCCTTTCCCCTCCAAAATTCCAAATCGTTGATACTCAGACATGCCGCCCGTGTCGGAAATAATAGGCACAGGGTGCTCGTGTTATTATGCGCACGGTGTCTGAAACCTTGTCTGCACGGTGTGCGTTTGCGGCCACTTGCCCAGCCCACCTCAAGAAGAAAAGAGGCACAAGGTGAAAATGCCCTGTGCCTCCGTGCTGCCAATGCCATGATGATGCTGCCTGATAAATGACAGAAGGTCTGGATTCCTGATGAACCCAGACCTTCTCTGTAATCAAAAAGCTTTCTGAAGGAATATTATTTTTTCATCAATTTGATGGCAGTTTTCCGTCCCGACACGCTCTTTACATTCAGCAGATAAACACCTCTTTTGAGTGAAAGCTGAGCGTAAGCAGAAGAGACCTGTCTCATTGGGCAGGTGAACTCGGACACGCGGATGCCACGGACATCGCAAACGTCCACCTCTACCATCTCGTCGGCATCAATGTCAGAGATGCCCGTCAAGTACTCTTGGTATTTCTCCGCATCACAACGAACATACAGGATGCCCTCGGCGATGCGGCTGGTATCCCAATAGTTGTATGAGGGAAGTTCGGGAAGATCGAAATTGAGGTCACCTGCCACCTTGACGGTCTTGACGTCGGTCCAGATGAAGAAAGAGTCTGCCACGGCCTCGTCGATGGTCAGATTGGCAAGATTGGCTTCGCTGATGAAAGGAGCGATGGTTGTGCCTGCCGCAAGACTGAGTGTGCCGATATTGGTCAGATAGGAGTTATTGGGCGCAGAGGCGCTGGCTGACTTGCGCAGACCCACTACAATTCTTGACTTGGCCCCGAAGGTTACATTCTTGCCGTTGAAGTTGAGGTAGCCTGTCACTGCCGCTGCTGTTGCTCCTGGACGAATGGTGCCATTGATGGTGAAAGAGCTGTTGGTGAGCGGCGTGCTGGACTTGCTTGTTCCAGAAAGGGTGGCGCCTGCGGCAACGGTCAGGCTGCCTTTGCCGGGGAGTCCAGAGGACTTCAGTTGCAACTCGCCTTCATTGACACGGACAGCACCAGTGTTTTCCCATACGCCCGAGATGGTCATCTTGCCCTCTCCTATTTTCGTGAAGGCATCTGCTCCCACGAGCTTGCCGTCAAAGGTGAAGTTTTCGTCATTGCCTGCTTGCCAAGTGTTGGTGGCTGATTTGCCGTCGTTGCTGAACGAGCTGTATCCGCCTAACGCGCCTTTGCCTGTCAACTGACCCATCTTGAACGTCTTGCCGGTGTTCTGCACGGTCACGCCCTCAGGAATATTCATTTCGAAACGCTGCGAACCGCTGCTTGTGTCGAGGGTGAAACGTCCGTCTTCAGCTATGGATGCACGAGGAATGAGGGTACCGGCAAAAGCTGACAGGTCGAGCTTCAGCTTGGTGCGAGTAGCTACCCAGCCATTGCCTTTTTCTGCTGCGCAATAGACGGTCAATTCTCCTTCGCCTGTGATTTTGTTAGAGAAGTCGGCGCGGTTGGCTGTGGTCCATGTTCCTTTTTTCTTTTCAGGAACAGTGAGGGTATTGTTTGTACCGACATTGTCGACCAGAGAGCCTCCTTGGAACTCTATTGTCTTGGCTGCTATGCCATTCATATTCTGCACTGTTCCAGCCGCTATCACCATCTTGCCAAGGCTGGCACCTGTGACATAGGTCTTCAGCCAGCCGCCACCTGTCTTGGTGAGTTGAGTGCCGCTGAATGCCTTGTTCTGGTTGAAGTCGGCGGCATTGCTGATGATACCTCCCTCTTCACCAACAAAGCGGATGGGAGAGCCATTGGTAACGGCGGCTGTAGTCTGGAGCGTGGCTCCGCCCTCCATGGTGAATTTGCTGGCCTGCGAGGTGACACCGCCAAGATTGCCCGTCGCCTTGTTCTCGTTAGACAAAGCACTTACTTTCACGACACCTCCCTTCAGGTAGTTTCCTCCTGTATAAGAATGGTCACCTGAAAGGGTCAATGTGCCAGAGCCCTGCTTGACCAAAGAACCTGCCACGATGGCGCCATTGCCTGAGAAGGTGTAGGCTTTGGAGGAATGGACAATGAGAGTGTCGGGTGACAGGTCTTCTGAAATGTTGACTGCGGTGTTGGCTGCTTGGTCGCCAAAGGTTACAATGTCGCCTGTGACAAAGATTTCTGGAGTCTGTGTGGCATCGCCTGCAAGCATGAAATTGGCGGTGTTGGCAAAGTCCCAGATGCTGGAGGTTGCGCCTGTCCACACGATGTCGGAAGCTCCGCGCACGGAGCCGATGGTGAGGACGAGGTTTTTGTTGGCATCGACAGAGAGCCCTGCCTTGTGTTGGGTGATGCCCTCAATCTTGATGCTCGCCAATGAACCTGCAAGGGAATCGACTTTACCGATTATGTAATCGCCAGGCTGGAGTGTGGAGGCACCTGCTGCGAAGTGTTCAACCACCTGCAGCACAGGCTGAATGTATTGAGGACCGTATTCAAGCCAAACGGCAGCGGTCTTCTTTTCAATGCCGAGTGTCTTGACACGCACTTGGTCGGCTTTCTGTCCATCGGAATAGAGGTCGATTATCAGGCGTGAGCCGAATCCCATATGGTAGGTGGAATCGACGGTGATGGTTCCAACAGAGTTGTCGCCGCCTGGGCGGACAACAGATCCATAATGGGCTGTGAGGCTCTTGAACTCGCCGCCATCAGAGATGAGCTCGGCAAAACGATTGAGCCAGAGGTGAGAATGCTTGAGCGTGCCGTCGAACTTGAGCGTGCCTGCCCACACATCTGTTGCGCCTGTATAGGTCATGTCAACTTTGGGAAGCGACAGGATGCCGTCACCCTGCTTGACAAGACGTGTGCCTCCTGTCAACGCTCCTCCGCCGACTTCGCAAGTGGCGTATGCATAGGTGGGGGCAGGCTTGGCTGCGGTGTTGCTAACGGCATTTCCTTGCACCCATGAGGGCACGTTGAAGGTTACCATATAAGGGCTTGCACCATCCTGAATGTTCACTTTTGTATCATTCATCTCACAGACAATCAGATGGCTGTCAGTCGTCGAGATAGTGCCGCCATTAGGCACTTCGGTACGGCCTGTCATAGTGAGAGGTGGCGGTGCGACGGTGATGCCCTCGAGTTCGCCTAAGAAATAGCTTTTGTGGGGAGGCTGGTTGTAGCCCATGCTCTGCCAAACCATAGCGTTGCGATACTGATGGTCGTGCCACAAGGTAGGGATGCGGTAGCGTGTGGGGATAGGAGTTGTATAAACCAGAATGGCGGTGTTGTCACCCTTGCGCATGACGAGCTCTTCGCGCCAATCGCCGAAGATGTCGGCAATGGCTCCAGGGTTGTTCTTGCTCCAGTTGCTACACTTGGAGTCGGGGAAATTCCAACGGCCACCGCCTGCCTCAGCGGGCTTGTAGATGGCACCATAACCCTCTGTACCAGGGCTGTCGAAGTATTCATCGAGCAGGTCGCCATCCCAATAGATGCGCTGATTGAGGTCGCCCCAGCCTATGAAGGCATCACCACCCAACGATGGCAATTCCTTGTCGGCGACAGTGCTGATCCATCCTGTGCTGACACTGCGGCCTACAGAACCAGGATAGGTATTGGTGAAGTTGGCGCAAAGGGCGCGTCCGTCATCACCTGTGGCTTTGTAGCGATAATAAATATCCGAGGTTACGGCATTACGGTAGTTCATGGCAGGCTGATTCTCGTTGCAGGCAAAGAGTTCGGCGTATTTCCTGTAAGGGTCAAGGTCGGCACAGTGCTGGGCGTCGCCATGCCCGAGACCTGTAGTGGAGAGTCCCTTGCCGTTGTCGTCAATGACCATAGAACCAAAGACGATTTCGTCTCGCCCATCCCAATCGACATCGCCTACGCTAAAATTGTGATAGCCCTGTCCAAACCAAGGAGAGCCGCCCTGGGTGTTTTCCCAGTACCAGCGACGTGTGAGCTGATGGGTGGCAGGGTCAACATCGTAGGCTGCAAAGGTATGTTTGGTGTAAGCACCACGCCCTAAGAAGATGCTGGGCGTGCGGCCATTGAGATAGGGGGCGCCAAAGTAGTGCTTGGTAGAGCGATGACCTACGATGCCGCTGCCCCAGTCTGCATCCTGCCCACGAGTGAGAGGATAATCTATGTAGTTGGGGTGTTCTGACGGCCCGATGCGATAGGGTTTACCTGTAGCTCCCTCAAGATAAAGCAGATACTCATTGCCTGAAGAGGTGTATTCCACTCCGTTCCAGCGAGTGTCAACACTGGCTGAGCCTATCAGCTCTGAAGTGCCGTCGGCATAGTGGATGTAAGCGTTGTCCTGAATACGGAGCAGCACTTCGGACTTGCCATCCATGTCCCAGTCGTAGCACACGCAATCCCACTGCTCATCAGCGCCTGACAGCATGTTGGGTCCAAGGTCTATCCACCAGAGACGGCGGCCTTGGCGGTCGTAGCAATCGAGGACATGGAATGCATTTTTCTGTGAGGGGTCAGAGGCTACGCTGCAAGGGCGCTTGACGATGAACTCGACAACACCATCGCCATCGAGGTCGCCCAAAGAAATATCGTTTAATGTGTATTTGTCTGTGACGTCAGTTCCATCACGCCCAATGATAGGCTGGACGGGAATAGTGAGCATGGCATTCTCCCAACGGCGAATTTCTGCTGATTTAGCTTGCTCTACGCCTCGTACCACAGCGGCTACCTGATACTTGCTGTTGGCGTTGCCTGCTGCATGGTTGTAGCTGGATGCGGTCAAGTTCTTGGCAATCTGAGCGCCATTGCAATACAGGTTGTAAGTGACATCATAATACTCTTCGCCGAGAACTCGCCAGCTGACGAAATTGCCGCTGGTAGAGCTAGGCACTGCAACGAGTCCGCGGTCTATCTTATCAGCATATCGCTGTGCAAAGACCGCCAAAGATAAAAATCCTAAAAGGATGACTGAGGTTATTCTTCTCATCATGGTGCTGTTTTGGATAATAGTTAGTTAATTGTTGTTTTGTTATTTGGAGACCATTTCGAGCAATTCCTTGCCTGTGAGCTTGTAGCTGGCATCTGTGCCCTCGAGCAGGTCGGTGGCGAGCTGTCGCTTGGCTTGGTGCAGGCGGATGATTTTCTCTTCGATGGTGTGTTTGCTGACTAGGTGATAGACGGTGACGGCTTGTGTCTGTCCGATGCGGTGGGCACGGTCGGTGGCTTGCTGCTCTACGGCTGGATTCCACCATGGGTCGAGGTGGAAGACGTAGTTGGCGCCTGTCAGGTTGAGTCCTAGGCCTCCTGCCTTGAGGCTGATGAGGAACAGGGGGCGATGGCCTGACTGGAAGGACTGCACCATGTCGGCACGGAGGGACATGGGGGTGCTGCCGTCGATGTAGTAGTAGGGCATGCCGCGGCGGTCGAGCTCGGCGCGGACGAGGTGGAAGAAGCTGACGAACTGGCTGAAAACGAGGGCTCGGTGTCCTGCCTCGATGACTCCTTGGAGGAGTTCGGCGAGGGCGACTATCTTGCTGCTCTCGCCTGTCCACTTGGGCTCTATCAGCTGTACGCTGCAAGCTGCCTGACGCAGGCGGGTTATTTGGGCGAGGACGTGGAGGTCGATGCGGCTGTCTGACTGGGCTAGCATCTGTTCGGTGCGCTGGCGCAGGCTCTCGTAGACGGCGAGCTCTTCGCGGCTGAGCTCGACGGCGTGATAGATTTCTGTCTTCTCGGGAAGTTCGGCTAGCACGGCCTGCTTGGTGCGGCGCAGCATGAAGGGATGGACGATGTGGTCGAGCTGCTGCTGACGCTCTTGGTCGTGATGATTTTCGATGGGCTGGATGAACTTGCGCGAGAAGTGCTCGTAGCTGCCCAGCAGCCCTGGGTTGACGAACAGGAAGAGGCTCCACAGCTCGCCCAGATGGTTCTGCACGGGGGTGCCTGTGAGCATGACGCGGTTGGCTGCCTGTATCTTCATGGCGGCGGCGCTGGTCTTGGCGCCTCGGTTCTTGATGATGTGCGCCTCGTCGAGGCAGGCTACGTTCCATTGCTTCTGGGTGAGGGCATCTTGCACGCTGAGCAGGATGCCGTAGGTGGTGACGACGACATCGCCTGCGGCGGCTTGGCTGATGAGCTGCTGGCGGTCGGCGGCATAGTTGAGGATGTGCACGCGCAACGTGGGGGCGAAGCGTTCTATCTCGGTCTTCCAGTTGGGAGCCACGGAGGCTGGAGCCACTACGAGGGAGGGTCCTTCGGCTTGTTTGAGCAGGAGGAAGGCGATGGTCTGGATGGTTTTTCCAAGTCCCATGTCGTCGGCGAGCAATGCGCCTGCTCCCCAGCTGTTGAGGCGGGCTATCCACTGGTAGCCCTCTATCTGGTAGGGACGGAGGGTGGCGTTCAGCTCGGTGGGGACGGAGGGGCTGTAGGTGGAGCTGTCGAGGATGCGCTGCTTGATGTCGGACAGCTTGGCATCGGCTTGCAGGTCTATTGCTCCATGCAACAGGTCGTCGCCCATCAGCGCGGCACTGAAGGGGGATATCATGTATTTGCCTCGCTCGCGGCACACGACGGCATCGAGCGCTGTGAGCTGGCGCTTGAGTTCTTCGCTGAGAAGAAGGTACTCTTGTTCATTTATTTGGACAAAGCGTCCCTCGCTCTGACTGGCTAGCTCGAGCAACTGGGCTATGCTGAGGCGTGTCTGCTCGTCTATCTGCACGTCGCCCTCGATATCGAACCAATGCCCGCGGTCGCGCAGCACGCCGCTCCACGAACTGGCACCACGGGTCAGGGTCTTCACTTTGAAGCTCCGCCCCTCGGGCCACTCAGCATAAAAGGTGTCGGGCTGCGACTGGATGAGCTGCACCAGATGGAGCAGGAACTCGGGCGGATAGGCGACGGTCTCTTCATAATCATATCCATGGCTGTCCCAGAAGGAGCGCACCAGTTCAAGCTGCGACTGCTCCATCAGCATGTTGCGCTGCACACGAACTCTGCCCTCTGCGTTTTCATCGATGATGATGTCTGAACCCTCGCCTAGACGATAGGAGCGACGGCCGCCTGGCAGGGGACGCACAAAGCACTTCACGTTCCAGGTGCCGCTGTTCTTGGGGCTGAGCTTGAAGCCGACGCGCCACTCGCCATCGACCAGGGGAAGCGTGCTGCCGCCCTCTATCAGCGAAGAGTGCAGTTCGACGCGCCCGCCTATCTTTTCCAAAAGGCTGCGCAACGTGCCCTCTGCCTCTAAAGGGAGATGACCCAGCTGCAGAAGCTTGATGTAATACTCGCGTATGTCATTGGGGATGTGGATGAGGCTGTACTGCGTAGGGGTCTCTTCAACAATGACTAAGTCGTCTTTCACATGACCCTCTGGCACATTGGACTTCACCACAAAACTGCCGCCGTCATTCTCTATCACAAGATAAGGCTTGTCGCGGTTCACCTGCACACGCTCATAGGGAGCAGACGAACCTACATACAAGCGACTATCGTCCACCATCTCCTCTATCACATGCTCGAGCAACAACACGCCCTGCCTGCTATGGTTCAAACGTGCAAGGATGCGACGGTCGGCATTGTTCATGCATTCTACCAGACCTTTCCTATAGCGAGACTCATTCACGCGCTTGCCGCTGCCCCAGCTGCCATTCTTCAAACGGGTCTGCTCCCTGACCTGAAGGACGGGAGAATCTGACGATTCGCGCAAGTACATCAGCCGCACATCACGCTCTTCTGACAAAACGCCTTCGTCGGCATCTGCCATCAAGCCCTCCAGCACTGATTCCCATTCTGCCTTATGGTAGATGCTCGCCAATATCTGCAACTGACCAAAACGACGGCGCAACTGCTCGCGCTCTTCATCGTAGAAGGGCAAGCATTGGCACATCTCATGCTGCAACAAGGCCAGACGAGGCGTGCAACGCGCTACCTCCATGCCTGCCGTAGAGTAGCCAAGATGATTGGCCAGCAGAAAGACAAGCGGGCACAGCACACTATGAGCGGGAACAGCTGACGCTGTGGCATACAGCTTCAGCACTCGCTCCTTGTGCAGCACCATGTTGACTTGGCAGCAATCCTCAGCCAACACCCTGGCTGGCACTAGCCGCTCGTCGGCACGCACCTCCAAGTTAGCAATAAACTCACGGAGGCGGGTGCGGCAAGCCTCCACCACCGTCTCATGCCCGTCTTTGTTCTCGCTAATCACTGCAACAAACGAGAGCACCATATAGAAGTCAAGAAGCGGATTGCTGAAGAAACCCTGCCTGCCTCGCTCCTTTGCCAAAGCTTTCAAAGCCACACTGAACCACTTGGCGGAGTCTGCATAGCGGCCTTCGTACAAGCAACGCAATGCAAAAAGCACATAGCCTGCTGAAAACTTGTCGTAGATGCCATTGGCGGGCATCTTGCCTGTCGAGATATATTCATACAGTTCTATTTCCGCAATCAGGCGGCATCGAGTCGCCTCCGTAATGGCAGCATACCCCTCTATAGCCACAAGCATAGAAGACGTGTCTGCAACCACATCGTTCACAACCAGATATTCACAGACACCCTCAAAGAAGCAAACAAATGTCTCTGGAGAAAGATTCTCCAACAGACGCAAGAAGCGAGGCTCTGCTGCAACACTGAAGAAAAAAGAAGACTGATCCTTTTCTATACAACTGGCACCATCACACATCTGATAGCCGCTGTCCACAAGCTGTTTAACGGCATAACGGACAGAGCGGTACAGAGTTCCTCCCATCTGATGGAATTTGCGGAATGACAGCAGCAAATCCTTTCTGCATTCATACAAATACCACAAGGCAGGCACAAAATCAGCATCATTGATGCCATAACGAGGCATATTGGCATACCAGTCCTTGCCCTCATGCTTGAGAATACCCTCGCGAAGCAATTCCTCTAAAGCGGATTGCCCATCGAAAGCGGTAAAGCAATACTGAGTCAACAGATAGATATGCTCATCCATCCGCTTTTCTGAACCCAAACCTGTGTCCACAAAAAAGCACAACAGCCGCTGCGCATCCTCACTCAAATGTTCGTATCTGTCAAAAATCATCCCTTTTGCTGTGGTTTAGTAAAGCGTGCAAAGATACGGAATTTATTCTACTTTTCCCTCTTTTTTCTTGCCTTTTAATCAGAAAAACAATAAATTTGCAATGCGCTACACTTTTAAGCACACAAACAAATTAAAGCACATGAGAAAGAGAACCCTATTGGCTGCAGCGATAGCAGCAGCAATTAGCATCAATGCACAGGAATTTCAAGACACCCTGCAAAACGTCGTGGTGACAGGAACGAGAAACGCAACCGATGAACGTCATCTGCCGCTCACTGTCACAACCATCAGCAATGAAAAGCTAAACGAAAACTATCGAGGCACTGTACTTCCAACAGTAATGGAGCAGACGCCCGGACTCTTCGTAACCAGCAGAGGAATAGCTGGATACGGGTTAAACACTGGAGCAGGAGCGCTGAAGATACGAGGCGTGGGAAGCGGAGCCGAGCTCCTCGTGCTGATAGACGGACAGCCGCAATACGCAGGTCTGATGGGACATCCGCTGCCCGATGCCTACCAAACAATGATGACGGAAAAGGTTGAGGTCGTGAGAGGTCCTGCTTCCTTGCTATACGGAAGCAATGCCATGGCAGGCGTCATCAACATCGTGACAAGGCAAATGAACACAGACGGCATAAAAACCGACTTGCAATGGCAGGGCGGAAGCTACGGCACCATGCAGGCGGATGCCACAATCAGACTCAAGCAGGGGAAATTCACAAGCATTGCAGGAGCACAATACCAAAGGACCGACGGTCATCGCCCCAACTCGGAATTTGAACAGATAAGCGGTTTCCTCAAACTCGGCTATCACATCGGCAAGGCATGGAAAGCCATGGGAGACATCAATGTCACCCATTTCAATACAAGCAACCCTGGCACCATAGAAGAGCCGATGATGGACAACAGGTTCAAAATCACACGCGGATTGGCAAGTCTCAGCGTAAACAACGACTACGGCTGGACAAGCGGCTCACTACGTGCCTACTTCGACTGGGGGCACCATAATATTGATGACGGCTACACTCTGGGCGGACAACCTCGAACGAGCCTCTACAAGCACAACGACTACATCGGAGGCCTGGCGTGGTATCAAAGCGCAAAGCTTTTCAGCGGCAACCACACCACCATCGGCATCGATTGGCAGCACTTTGGAGGTTCGGCATGGAACGCCGACAAAGAAACAGGCGCCAAGACTTATCTCACAAAAGACAAAGATGGCAATATCGTAGAGAGCCAGCATGCCGACGAAATAGCCGGATACATTGACTTCCGACAAGACATCGCCACTTGGCTGACACTGGATGCAGGACTGCGCATAGACCATCACACCGTAGCAGGAACAGAGCTAGTGCCCCAAGGAGGACTGGCATTTCATCTCAATCAAGATGCCGACATCAAAGCTCTGGTCAGCAAAGGATTTCGCAATCCTGTCATCAAGGAAATGTACATGTTCCCACCAGCAACAACAGACCTGAAGCCAGAACGGATGATGAACTACGAACTTTCTTTCACACAACGCCTCGGGACGAAAGGCAGCTTCACCACCAACCTCTTCTACATCGACGGAGAGAATCTCATCACAACCACTCGCATAGACGGACGCCCACGCAATGTAAACATGGGAGACTTCCAGAACTGGGGAGCCGAGTTCGCCGTCAACTACAACATAAGCAAGCATTGGCAGATGAACGCCAACTACTCCTTCCTCAACATGAAGAAACCTGTGGAGGGCGCCCCCGAGAGCAAGCTTTACTTAGGCATCAACTTCCAAAAGGGAAGATGGGCTATAGCTTCAGGCTTGCAGAGCATCGGAGGACTGTATATCACCACAGCCGAAGAGCCCATGCAAGAAAATTACACGTTGCTAAACGCCACAGCCAGCTACAAGCTCATTCCTGAAGCGACCCTATTCGTAAAAGGGGAGAACCTGCTCGCCGAGCAATACCAGACCTATGCAGGATTCCCTATGCCCAAAGCCACTTTTATGGGAGGCGTGAAAGTAGCGCTATAGACCCTTCGTCGGCCAGCTTCTCCCACCCGCACTTTTATGGGAGGCGTGAAAGTAGCGCTATAGACATTGCCAAAGCTATTGGGGAGGCAACTGAAGAGACAACATTCCTCAGCATCCCCCAACCGTACCCCTCGACTACAAAATGCCGTACCCCTCGACTACGACGAAGCGCAGTCGAGGGGTACGGTTTTCATACGTGCATCACTCAAGTTCGCGAGGCACTATCTCTCGAAGTCAAATCAGGCTTTTCTTAGTTCTTGAAGCTATGGATTGGAGCAGGTATCCGCCCTCCCCTATCAACAAAACGCTGGCTTGAGAAGGTGTTAACAGGCATAACGGGAGCATAGCCCAAAAGACCGCCAAATTCAACCGTATCACCAACCTTTTTCCCAACCACAGGGATAATTCGCACAGCCGTTGTCTTCTGATTAATCATGCCAATGGCACTTTCGTCGGCTATAATGCCAGCAATGGTCGTAGCCGGAGTATCTCCTGGAATGGCAATCATGTCCAGTCCTACAGAACAAACGCAAGTCATCGCTTCCAGCTTCTCAAGCGTTAACGCACCAGCCTCAACAGCATCAATCATGCCCTGATCTTCAGAAACAGGAATGAAAGCACCAGAAAGACCGCCCACATAAGAAGAAGCCATCACGCCTCCCTTCTTCACCTGATCATTCAGAAGCGCCAGTGCCGCTGTTGTGCCAGGAGCGCCAGGATGCTCAACACCGATGCATTTCAGGATGTCCGCCACAGAGTCTCCAATGGCAGGCGTAGGTGCAAGGCTCAAGTCGATGATGCCAAAAGGAATGTTCAGGCGACGGCTTGCCTCCTGCGCCACCAGTTGCCCCACACGAGTAATCTTAAAGGCCGTCCGCTTAATTGTCTCGCAAAGCACTTCAAAATCCGCACCTTTACTGTTTGGCGAAAAGGCGTCCATCTGCTCCAGCGCATACTTCACCACGCCAGGACCACTGACACCGACGTTGATAATGGCATCAGCCTCAGAAACACCATGGAACGCACCAGCCATGAAAGGATTATCGTCTGGCGCATTGCAAAGCACAACCAGCTTCGCGCATCCCAAAGAATCAGAGTCTTTCGTCTCTTCCGCAGCCTGCTTGATGATGTCTCCCATCAACCGAACGGCATCCATATTGATGCCAGTCTTTGTTGAGCCCACATTGACACTTGAACAGATGCGCTCCGTGCACGCCAACGCTTTCGGTATGCTGCGAATCAGCAACTCATCGCTTTTCGTCATACCCTTGGACACGATGGCCGAATAGCCGCCAAGGAAATTCACGCCAACCTCTTTGGCTGCCCTGTCCAGCGTCTTGGCTATCTGAACATAATCGCCAGGAATGCGGCAGCAAGAGCCTCCAACCAACGATATAGGCGTGATGCTGATGCGCTTGTTGACAACAGGAATGCCAAACTCCTTGGAAATATCCTCGCCTGTCTTCACGAGGTCACGCGCCAAGGTGGTTATCTTCTTATAAATATTCTCACATGTCACAGACAAGTCCTTGTCTGCACAGTCCAGAAGGCTTATACCCATTGTGATTGTTCTGACGTCAAGATTCTCCTGCTCAATCATCTTGTTCGTCTCAATCACCTCTTGTAAGTTTATCATATCTTATAAAGGATTACGAATAAAGCTATCAAGCCCTATGGCTGCAAGTCTGCCGGCATCCCAATGCACAGCGGCACAGCCACATGCCCAATCCTATATTCTATGCATTTTATCAAAAATATCCTCCAACTGGCATTTCACCTGCACACCAGTATCCTCGCCAATCTTAGCCAATTCATCGCTGATGTCGGAGAAAGCCTTCACTGATTTCGTCAGGTCAACAATCATCATCATGTTGAAGAACTCTTGCACAATGGTCTGCGAGATATCAAGAATGTTAATCTGATTATCTGCCAGATAGGTACAAACTCGGGCAATGATACCTACCGTATCCTTACCTACTACTGTAATAATTGCTTTAGTCATAACGCATTCGCCGCCCCCCTTCTGCCTGCCTGACCGCAGATGCTTCGGAAGGCTTATCTTTAGTGAATTATTTATTTTTAATTGAACGTTCGTGTAACAACACCATCATAAGTGTTTATAGAGAAAGTGACGGTCTCCACAGCCTGAGGCACAGGCATAGACAAATAAACCGTCTGAGTATATGCCTCCGCATCTGCCGACGGACGCAGATGGAGAAGCGAGTAGACTCCTGCACTATCCTCGCAAAAAGCATACAGATGCCCTTTTTGCCCTGACGTCATCACCCCTAACTGCATATTGACATATCCTCCGCTTCTCCACATGCTGACAAGCTTCACGGGGTCGCGCGGAAGGAAGGCTTCGCCTCCCACCTGGAAAGCGTCTGTCGGATAAGGCTTGTCGGCAAAGACCGCCTCCAGGCCATACAGGGTAATCTTCCCTTGTTCTATCACGTAAACACCCTTGCACCTCATCAGCGAATCCCTCACATCCATCCCCACATTCTGCCATGACACATCGTAAGCAGCCCCATTGTCCAGCACCACCTCCGAGCACCGCCCCTGCGCATCAGACTTCACCAACAGCAAGTCCGTCACGACAGGCGGATAATCCGACGCTTCATCTGAGCAAGCGACCAGCAAGGCTGCACAGAAAGCGCACAAAAGACTATTGAACAGCTTTCTCATGATTGCGAAGCGGATTGGCATACATCGTCATAATCTTCTCACGCAAGAAGGGCACATCCGGCTGCTCCACATCTACCATCCTAACTCGTGACTCCACATACTCATTCTCTTTCCCCGCCAGCGCGTCGCGGTTCACGTCATATATCTTGTAATTGGCATGAATCTCATGGTCTATATGCTCTGCCACCAAACGGTAGATGTCGGCCTTGTCTATAGCAGTAGGGTCAAGCGTGTCAAGCCAATCATTGATACAGGCCGACGCTTGATAATGCACATGCCCCTTCTTGCCCCAAATACCGGTCTTCATGTTGTCCAAGTCGTCCTGCTTTGCCTTCTTCCATCCGGGGATGTCACGCTTGCACTGAAATTCCTTGGCCTTCAGATAATCGCATGGGTCATACTCGTATGATATAGCCAGCGGAACGATATTCATGTTGCGCAGATTCTCAATAATCTCGGCTGTTGTCTTGCCCGGCGTAGGACCGCCCATGTTCAGCATCTTCAGCACAGACTCCTGAGTTCGGTCATCCGAATCCTTCGCACGCCCCTCTCGCTGAGCTATCCAGATGTTATCATGCTTGTCGTTAATGACGTAATGCATGTATTGGCTCATGTGGATAGACGACTTCAGCATTTCCTTGGGAGTGAGGCCTCTATTCACGGTAAACGCCTTGTTCATTCTCACCAGCGTCTTAATCCACGGATATATCAGCAAGTTGTCGCCAATGGCAATCTCCACCGTTGTAGAGAAGCCCGCCTTCAACAGGAACACGCACAGGAAAGCGGAGTCCAGCACAATGTCACGATGGTTGGACATGAAGGTATAGTTGCTTTTCCTGTCCAGAGCGGCAGGAAAGGAATACGACCAGCCGGTTGTTGTCTTTCTCAGCACATAATACACCAGATGTCTCATGTAGCGCTTCTGAAAATCAAGAGGCGTCTTGATGCCGAAGAACAAACATCTCAGCAACCCATTTCTGAGCGCCTTGGGGAGAGGTATCATTCCTTGAAGAATCTTGTCAAACTGGCGGTCTGACAACATGCTTTCAAAGGCCTCCTTCATCTCGCCTTGAGCAAAAGGGCGAATGTCATCAAAATCTGATAGTTTCATAAGACAAATAATAGGACGTTGTTTTTCAAGATAGTTTATCGGCAATGATTTCGTTCAGCACATCCTTCATCTCAAGCCCCGCGGCACGCACTTGCTGTGGGATGAAGCTCGTAGCAGTCATGCCCGGAGTCGTATTGATTTCCAGCATATTAATCACATCAGCTCCGTCCTCGTTACGGCTGATGATGTAATCTATGCGGATGATGCCCGAAGCGCCTAATATGTCATAGATGGCTCCTGTCAGCGCCTGCACACGCTTGGTCGTCTCCTCTGAAAGGCGAGCAGGCGTAATCTCCTCAACCAATCCATTGTACTTAGCATCATAATCGAAGAAATCCGTCTTGGGCACCACCTCGGTTATCGGCAGCACACGCATTCCTCCGGCGCTGGTGCGATAGGCGCCATTGCTGATTTCCACTCCCTTCAGCTCACTCTCTATCAGCACCTCCGGACTCTCCTTCATCGCTTTCTCTATGGCAGGAAGCACATCGTCCAGCACCTTGCAATGAGTCACTCCGAAGCTTGAGCCGCCCGCATTGGGCTTGATGAAGCAAGGCAAGCCCACCTTGTCGGCTATTTGCTGAGGGTCAACAAGCTGCCCCTCGCGAACAAGCACGCTTTCTGCCACTTTCACTCCAAAGCCCCGCAAGAGCTGGTTGAGCACAAACTTATTGAAGGTCAACGACTCCACCAGCACATTGCTTGTCGAATAAGGAATCTGTAGCAAGTCGAAGTAGCCTTGCAGGATGCCGTCCTCTCCCGGAGTGCCATGAATCGTGATATAAGCATAGTCAGGCTTGATGTCCCGACCCATTTTGTCGCGAAACGAAAAATTATGCCGATACACAGGCACCAGCTCGCCGCCAGGCAGATGAGCCACCCACTCCTTGCGGCTTATCTCAACAATGTACACATCGTACTGTTCCTTGTCTATCCAAGACTCTATGCCTGCCGCACTTCTCAACGACACATCATGCTCGGAGCTGTCTCCTCCGGCAACTATTGCAATAACCTTTTTCATCTTCTTTTACATATTTGTAGAAACATAGTTTCGCCACTTGGCTAAAAGAGAAGCCATATCGTCGGGCAACTCCGAAGTGAACAACATCTCACGGCCTGTCGACGGGTGCACAAAACCCAAGGTCTTGGCATGCAGCACCTGACGAGGGCAGAGCTTGAAGCAGTTATCGACAAACTGCCTGTACTTCACCGAATTTGTCCCCTTCAGCACCTGGTCGCCGCCATAGCGTTCATCGCTGAAAAGCGGATGCCCCAAGTGACGCATGTGGGCTCGTATCTGATGAGTGCGCCCCGTTTCCAGCACACACTTCACCAGCGTGGTGTAGCCAAAGCGTTCCATTATATAATAATGTGTAACGGCATGTTTGCCCACCTCCGAACCGGGCGGAAAGACAGCCATACGCATCCTGTCCTTCGGGTCGCGGCCGATGTTTCCCTCTATGCGGCCAACATCTTCCGTAAAGTTTCCCCACACCAAAGCATTGTATTCTCGCTTCGTCGTCTTGTTGAAGAACTGCAACCCCAAATGCGTCTTTGCCTCGGCAGTCTTCGCCACCACCAGCAAGCCGCTTGTATCCTTGTCTATACGGTGCACCAAACCTATTTCCGGGTTATTGATGTCATACTGAGGCATATCCTTCAGATGCCAAGCAATGGCATTCAGCATCGTGCCGTTCCAGTTGCCAAACCCGGGATGAACCACCATGCCTGCGGGCTTGTTGATGACCATCAAGTCGCCATCCTCATAGACAATATCCAGCGGAATATCCTCCGGCGTAATCTTATTCTCATAATGAGGACGGTCGAGCATCACCTGAATGACATCGTCGGGCTTGACCTTGTACGAACGCTTGACAGGACGCCCGTTGGCCATGATGAAGCCTGCATCAGCAGCTTTCTGCACCCGATTGCGCGACGTATTGCTCAGGTGGTCGAGCAAGAACTTGTCCACCCGCAGCATCTTCTGCTTCTTGTCGGCAACAAATCGATAGTGCTCATAAAGCTGCCCGGTCTCCTCGTCGTCAAACTCCACGTCATCAGCCATGCCAGGAGCCAGTCCTTGCATCTCCTGAAGCTCATCCATTTCAGATGTCAGAAACAGTTCTTCCACAGCACCCTCCTACAATTCAACATCAACCTCTGTGTCCAATTCGCTGTAGATGTCATCAACCATCACCGCCTCATCCATCAGATAGTCGGCAAGAAACGTATCCACCTCCAACGAGTCCGCCTCTCCTTCACCAATCATCAGCGTGAGCACCTGGCCACGGGGAAGCATATCGCCGGCAATCACCTCGCGAGCACCCTGCTTAACGCCAAGCACCAAATCCTTCGGCTTGTCCGGCACTGATTCATGCGGAGTCAGCTTGAACCCCAGCGAATTGAGCACCGACACAGCCTCGCGCAAAGAACCCAGGTTCACCACATCGGGCAGGCGGGTCAGCGGAGCCTCCTTCATCGCGATGGTCAGATACACCACACGCCCCCCTTTCACCTCATAACCCGAAACAGGAAGCTGCTCCCACACAGAGCCAGCCTCTGCATCCTGATTATAGACAGAGTCGGCAACCGCAGCCACCAACCCACGCTCTTGCAGCAATCGGGAAGCCTCCTCAAAAGAAAGCCCCGTCACACTCGGCACCTCGATTTTCTCTCCATGGCGAGTGAACGTGTTCAACATATAAAATGTAGCCAAAGGCACAGCCACGAGGACAAGCAGCATCAAACCGATGTTCACCCAAAGCCTCACGCCTGACTTCCCTGTAAAAAAGTTCTTCAATGACATCTCACGCGTATATAATAATTAAATATATGTGTGCAAAGATAAACAAAAAATCTTGCAAACGAACAAAATACACCATCTTTTCATTTTAGCCAAGAGTTTTTCAGCAGAATAAGGCTGAAAACATGGTCAGAAAACATCAGAATCAACTCATTAAGCCTGAGCCGAATCACCCGTCTGCAAACCCGCCCGCTGCCCCTTCAGTACCTCCTAAGAGGTACTGGACATGCAGCGAGCTATCATCAAACGCCGTCTTTTTCCTAAAATTCATCCACGAACCTCGCCACCTAACATGCAGGTTGCATCCCTCAAGCCCTTGTTCTCGACGAATTGGAACAGCTGATGAGAGAGTCCGAAAGCAAGAACATGGTGTTCCTGCACGTCGACATCAGTCCATACGGACTCCAGAACTGGCACGAGGCTGCGCTCAAAAGGTCTGGAGAGCACTACACAGGAAGACTCACTCCTTTCATCTTCCAGCCTTCAGACTACTACAGCACAAGGCCTGGCGGTCCAATCTATTACGAATTCTATTCGCCCGATGGAACGATGACCCTTTCCACCTATGACAAAGGAATAGCTACGGAAAACATCAAGAAGATGCTATAAAACAGCAAAGCCCGATGTAACAGTCGGGCTTTGCTATACATATATATATTATTAGCAATGAAGGAGCACAAATAGCAAGGGAGGCATGTCATCGACATACCTCCCTTATGCTTAAGCTGCTCTACACGGATTATTTGCCGTGGTGCTCGCTTGATACAGTGAGAGACTTGCGGCCCTTTCTGCGACGAGCAGCAAGAACGCGGCGGCCATTAGCTGTCTGCATACGCTGACGGAAACCATGCTTGTTTACCCTCTTTCTGTTGTGAGGCTGGAATGTTCTTTTCATTTTCTTTTCCTATTTTATTGTTAATTTTGATTCTTATCACACAGACTCTTTCTCGCACAACGCACTGCATTCTGCGGAAAACGACTGCAAAATTAGTGAATTTCAAGAAATAGACAAAAGAAAAAACCAAAAAACACAAACTTTTTTTGCCATTTTAATGATTTTACGTAATTTTGCAGTCGATTTCAACAGGCAAAACAACAATATTAATATAAAACAAAGAAAAGATTATGGCTATTTTAGCAGGTGACATCAAGAAGAACGTATGCCTCCGCCTTGACGATGGCAAGATTTATGTAGTTATCGATTTCTTGCACGTTAAGCCAGGCAAGGGAAATACAGTAATGCGCACAAAGCTCCGCAACGTGGAAGACGGACGTGTGCTTGAGCGTACTTGGATTGTATCAGCAAAGCTTGATGACGTGCAGGTTTCACACCAGCAGTTCC
The DNA here is from genome assembly GCA_030528885.1 of Bacteroidales bacterium. GTDB lineage: Bacteria > Bacteroidota > Bacteroidia > Bacteroidales > Bacteroidaceae > Minthosoma. The sequence continues at coordinate 40,103 of JAUMXY010000023.1, forward strand.
AATACCTTTACAAAGAAGGCGATGACCTCGTGTTCATGAACACAGAAAGCTACGAGCAGGTGAACATCGCTAAGGAAGTAATTACTGGCGGCGACTTCCTCAAGGAAGGCGAAACAATGGTGATGGCTTCTATCGACGAATCAACAGGCACTATCCTCACTGCAGAAGCACCTGTAAAGGTAGTACTTCAGGTTACATACACAGAGCCAGGACTCAAGGGCGATACTGCAACAAATGCAACTAAGCCTGCAACACTCGAGACTGGCGTTGAAATCCGCGTTCCTCTGTTCATCAACGAGGGCGATATGATTGAAGTAGACACACGCGATGCTTCATACGTAACACGCAAGTAATTTCCAGCAAATACAGAAAGTATTAAAAGGGCGGCACGAGATGCTGCCCTTCTCTTTTCTCCTTCTTCTGGAGGGAGAAACCGTGCCCTTAGCGAGCAACCATGCAGAAAGATGAATAAAAAACGCATATCTTATGCATTTTTTGTATAAAAAAGCCTTGTTTTTCGAATATTTCGCTAACTTTGCAGCCGTTTTTGAATAATTATACAACAGATGACTGCAAGACAATCACGACTCGACATCATAAAGGCGATTATCCACACGCAGGAAATCGGCAGCCAAGAGGAATTGGCGCAAGCGCTCGCCAAAGAAGGCGTGAATATGACGCAGGCGACCCTGTCGCGCGACCTGAAGCTGCTGAAAGTCGTCAAAGGCTTCTCCTCCCAAGGACGCTCCATCTACATGATGCCCGACAATCCCTATTATCGCAGGGTGAGGGAGCACAGGCAAGAAGGAACGGCCATCCGCAACGGCTTCATGTCCATACGGATATCAGGACAGCTGGCAGTCATCAAATGCCGTCCCGGATATGCAAGCGGACTGGCGAGCGACATCGACAACGCTCACATCCAAGATGTTATTGGCACCATCGCCGGAGACGACACCATTTTCCTCGCACTTGAAGAAGGATTCAACAAAGACACGTTAGAAGCAAACCTAAGAACAATAGTCCCTGTCTATCCAGGAAGCCAGCTGTAAAAAACAATGACATACGAAGACGGAATAAAAGTAATAGTAGCTGATGCCAGCCATGAGAAATATGTAGATCTGATTCTCACCACCATCAGCGAAGCTGCAAAGAAGCGCGGAACGGGCATCGCAGAGCGTACCCACGAATATGTTGCAACCAAGATGAAGGAAGGCAAGGCTGTGCTTGCCCTCGACCCCAGCATACAAACGGAACTTGGCGACAAGTTTGTCGGATTCAGCTATATCGAGACATGGGGCAACAAGTCCTATGTCACCACTTCGGGACTGATAGTTCACCCCGACTATCAGGGACGCAACATCGCCAAACGCATCAAAGACCACACGTTCACTTTGGCGCGTGTGCGCTGGCCGCATGCCAAAATATTCTCGCTGACTTCAGGCGATGCTGTCATGAAGATGAACACAGCATTGGGCTACGTGCCTGTCAGCTTCAACCAACTGACAGACGATGACGCTTTCTGGCGCGGATGCCGCGGATGCGTCAACCACCCTATCCTTGAAATGAAGAACAGAAAGTTCTGCATCTGCACAGGCATGCTGTATGACCCGACACAGCACAAGGGCGAACCTACTCCCATCGAGATATTCCAGGAAATCATGAAGGAAATGGTAACAAGGGGACTTATGTAAAAACTAATAAAATCAACTATATTATGGCAGAAAAGAAAAAGGTTGTCGTTGCCTTCAGCGGCGGATTGGACACATCCTATACGGTGATGTATCTGGCAAAAGAGAAAGGGTATGAGGTTTATGCTGCTTGCGCCAACACGGGCGGCTTTTCAGCAGAGCAGCTCAAAGCCAATGAGGAGAACGCCTATAAGCTTGGCGCTACCAAGTATGTGACACTTGACGTCACTCAGGAGTATTATGCAAAATCGCTCAAATACATGATCTACGGAAATGTTCTGCGCAACAACTGCTACCCCATCTCCGTGTCATCAGAACGCATATTCCAAGCACTCGCCATCGCTCGCTATGCCAAGGAAATCGGTGCAAGCGCCATCGCTCACGGCTCAACAGGCGCTGGCAACGACCAGATTCGCTTTGACATGACATTCCTCGTAATGGCTCCAGGCGTGGAAATCATCACCCTTACACGTGACAGCAACCTGAGCCGTCAGGAGGAAATTGACTACCTGAACCAGAACGGCTTTGCAGCGGACTTTGCAAAGCTGAAATACTCATACAACGTCGGCATCTGGGGCACCTCCATCTGTGGAGGAGAGATTCTCGACTCAACTCAAGGATTGCCTGAGTCTGCCTACCTCAAGCACCCAACCAAGGAAGGTCCTGAACTGCTGAAACTTGGCTTTGAGAAAGGCGAGTTGTGCTCTGTGAATGGCGTCCGCTATGAAGATAAGATTGCTGCCATCCAAGCAGTTGAAGAGATTGGCGCAGCTTACGGCATCGGTCGCGACTGCCACGTAGGCGACACCATTATCGGAATCAAGGGACGCGTAGGCTTCGAGGCTGCAGCTCCCATGCTCATCATCGGCGCACACCGTTTCTTGGAGAAATACACCCTCTCCAAGTGGCAGCAATACTGGAAAGACCAAGTAAGCAACTGGTATGGCATGTTCCTGCACGAAAGCCAGTATCTCGAGCCTGTCATGCCAGATATCGAAGCAATGCTCACATCATCACAGCGCAACGTGACAGGCGAGGTCACTCTCGAGCTCCGTCCTCTCGGCTTCCAAACCGTAGGCGTTGATTCACCAAACGACCTCGTCAAGAACAAACTCGGCGAATACGGCGAAACAGCCAAAGCATGGTCTTCAGAAGATGCCAAAGGCTTCATCAAAGTCACTTCCACCCCACTCCGTGCATACTACCTTGCACATCCAAACGAAGAACGCTAATATGATAAAAGTAGGTATTTTAGGAGCAGCCGGATATACTGGCGGAGAACTGCTCCGTCTCCTCCTGAACCACCCAGAGGTGGAAATCGTCTTTGCCAACTCCGAATCAAACGCTGGCAACAAGGTCTATGACGTCCATGAAGGGCTCCTCGGCGATACAGAACTGGAATTCACCTCGGAAATGCCTTTCGACAAGGTGGATGTCATCTACTTCTGCTTCGGACATGGTAAGAGCGAGGCATTTCTCAAAGAACACGCCATCCCCGACCATGTGAAAATCATCGACTTGGCACAAGACTTCCGCATTGCAGCGCCCACGCACGACTACGTGTATGGTCTCCCCGAAATACACCGTGAAGAGACAGCCAAGTGCCAGCATCTTGCCAACCCGGGATGCTTTGCCACCTGCATCCTGCTGGGGTTGCTTCCTCTGGCCAAAGCAGGACTGCTGACCAAAGACATCGCGGTCAATGCCATCACAGGCTCTACAGGAGCAGGGCAGAAGCCGAGCGCAACCACACACTTCTCATGGCGTGACAACAACTTCTCCGTTTACAAGCTATTCACCCATCAGCATCTGCACGAAATCAGCCAGACACTCAACGAACTGAGACCAGCAGACGCTCCACGAGTGGCTGACACGCTCAACGAAGGATACGAAGCAGATGGCATCACAGTAGACTTCATCCCCTATCGCGGTGACTTCGCCAGAGGCATCTTCTGCACAGAAGTCGTGACACTCGACAAAGCGCCCAACAAGGAAGACATCATCACACTCTACAAAAACTTCTATCAAGACGCAGCATTCACACACTACAGCGACAAAGCGCTCGACCTCAAGCAAGTGGTCAACACCAACAAAGGTCTTGTACACGTAGAAGTTTTTGGCAAGAAAATCGTTATCACCAGCATGATTGACAACCTCCTGAAGGGAGCAGTCGGTCAGGCTGTACAAAACATGAACATCATGTTCGGCATCGACGAACGTGCCGGACTCAACCTCAAGGCATCAGCCTTCTAAACATTATGCAGTTATTTGACGTATATCCATTATTCGACATCACCATAGACAGAGGACAAGGCTGCCACGTGTGGGACGACAAAGGACAAGAGTACCTCGACCTGTACGGCGGCCATGCCGTCATCAGCATCGGGCACAGCCACCCCCACTATGTCGAAGCACTGACCCAGCAAGCAATCAAACTTGGCTTCTACAGCAACTCCGTACAGAATCCGCTCCAGAAAAAGCTCGCCGAGCGCCTCGGAAAAGCCTCTGGATACGAAGACTACCAGCTCTTCCTCATCAACTCAGGCGCCGAAGCCAACGAGAACGCCATGAAGCTGGCATCCTTCTACAACGGACGCACACGCATCCTCTCCATGGAGAAAGCCTTCCATGGCCGCACCTCACTGGCTGTCGAAGCGACCAACAACCCTAAGATTATAGCGCCCATCAACGATTGCGGCCATGTGACATACCTGCCCATCAACGACATCACGCCATGGCAAGAAGAGATAGAGAAAGGCGATGTATGTGCAGTCATCATCGAATGCATTCAGGGAGTCGGAGGCATCCGCATGGTCAGCAAAGACTTCCTGCAAGGCTTACGCAAGCTCTGCGATGCGCATAACACAGTACTCATCTTCGACGAAATCCAATGCGGATACGGCCGCAGCGGAAAATTCTTCGCTCATCAGCACTTCGGCGTCACCCCCGACATCATCACCGTAGCCAAAGGCATCTGCAACGGCTTCCCTATGGGCGGCGTGCTCATCTCACCCAAGTTCGAGCCAACCTACGGTCAGCTCGGCACCACATTCGGCGGCAACCACCTCGCATGCGCTGGAGCCCTTGCCGTTCTCGACGTCATTGAGCAGGAGAAACTAGTCGAGAATGCCGCCAAAGTGGGAAAATACCTGATAGATACGCTCACTGCCGAGATGAAGGCAGGAAATCTCCCACACGTTGTGGAAGTGCGCGGTGAAGGACTCATGATAGGAATAGAACTGGACATCCCCTACAAAGAACCACGCACACGGCTCATCAAGGAGCAGCACTGCTTCACCGGATGCTCTGGCACAAACGTCATTCGCCTGCTGCCCCCTCTGTGTCTCAGCATGGACGAAGCGAAACTCTTCATCGAAAAGTTCAAGGCCGTACTCTGATGCACTATCTAGACAAGTTCAAATACTGCCCCGCTTGTGGCTCACAACGCTTCGCAGTGCACGACAACAAGTCGAAGCACTGCGAAGATTGTAATTTCACCTACTACTTCAATGCTGCCGCTGCCACCGTTGCCATCATAGAGAATGAGAAAGGAGAGGTACTGGTTGCCAGAAGAGCATACGAACCAGCCAAAGGCACGCTCGATCTGATTGGCGGTTTTGTCGACCCAGGAGAAAGAAGCGAAGAGGCCATCATACGAGAGATACAAGAAGAAACAGGCCTGCATGTCACAGAAGAGCAAATCTCTTACCTCTTCACGCTTCCCAACACTTACAGGTTCAGCGACTTCCTTGTCCACACCACTGATGCCTTTTTCCATGTGCGCATCCATTCAGGAATGAACATCGAGGCTAAAGACGACGTTGAAGCCTGCTGGTGGGTCAAGCCGCAAGAACTCGACACAACGGCAATCGGATTGGACTCTGTCAGAAAAGGGGTGGAGAAATGGCTTGACAACAAAGAGCGATAGCCTCTTAACCCAAGACAATATCCACAAAAATAGCATAAATTCTTTTAGCGCAGTTCAAGCGTACCCCTCGGGTACGACATACCGCACCCCTCGGGTCCACTGCATCGGACCCGAGGGGTGCGCTTT
>JAUMXY010000057.1 GCA_030528885.1 Bacteroidales bacterium
GTTATAGCCGCCACGGTTGTTGCTGTAACCGCCTTGACGCTGCTGGTAGCCGCCGCGGTTGTTGTTGTAGCCGTTATTGTATGATGGGCGCTGCTGATAGCCGCCTTCGCCATTATTGTTATTGTTGTAACCGCCTTGGCGCTGCTGGTAGCCTTGACGTGGCTGGTAGCCGCCTTCACGCTGCTGGTAGCCGCCGCGATTGTTGTTGTAGCCGCCACGCTGCTGATAGCCACCGCGGTTATTGTTGTAACCACCATTGTTGTAGCCACCACGCTGCTGGTAGCCGCCACGTGACTGACCTCCCTCTTCTGACGAGTAGGAGCCGCCAAAACCTGCTGGACGGAATCCGCGCTCGTTCTGAACGCCGTTAGAACTGTAAGCGGCACGCTCGCTGCGATTGATGCGTGGACGCTGTGGGCGCTCGCCACGGTTGTAGGCGGGACGTCCATTAAAATTACCATCACGGTTGTAAGACGAACGATAGCCCTCGCGGTTACCGTTATTGCCAGAGTGGTCTTCTGCAGGCGCATTACCCTGCCATTCTTCAAATTCAGACATAGTTTAATTCTTTTTTAACTCTTAAATTCTTGTTCTCTTGTTTGCGTGTATATTCTCTCTCTTATATATCTTATCTTATTCTTTATATATATATATATGTGTTGCGATGTTATTTAGCAGCGCAAAAGCAGCACAAAATGCCTTTTTGCGATGCTATTTAGCAGCGCAACGGCAACACTACACTCCTGTGTATGAATGCGGAGTGATAGCACGAAGCTCCTCTTTCACGCTCTCGGACACATCCAGGCCATCGATGAAAGTGCTGATGCTCTCTGCTGTAATGGCAGTGTTGGTACGCGTCAGCGCCTTTAATGCCTCGTAAGGGTGTGGGTATGCCTCGCGGCGCAGAATGGTCTGTATACCTTCGGCACATACAGCCCAGCAGTTGTCGAGGTCTCTATTGATGGCATCCTCATTGAGAAGGAGCTTGCGCAGACCCTTGAGCGTTGACTGGATGGAGATGACCATGTGTCCCATTGGCACACCTACATTGCGAAGAACCGTAGAGTCGGTAAGGTCACGTTGCAAACGGCTTACAGGCAGCTTCTGGCTAAGGAAGACAAGAATAGCGTTTGCCATGCCAAGGTTACCCTCTGAGTTCTCGAAGTCAATAGGATTGACCTTGTGCGGCATTGCCGATGAACCCACTTCGCCTGCCTTGATCTTCTGCTTGAAGTACTCCATAGATACATACATCCAGAAGTCACGGTCAAGGTCGATGATGATGGTGTTGATGCGCTTCATTGCGTCAAAGATGGCGCCGAGATTGTCGTAATTGCTGATTTGCGTAGTCCATTGCTCACGCTCCAGCCCCAGCTTCTCGCTGACGAACTTGTTTCCAAATGCTTTCCAGTCGTATGCAGGATAAGCAACGTGGTGCGCATTGTAGTTGCCGGTTGCACCGCCAAACTTTGCTGTGATTTTGCATGCCTTCAACTGACGCAACTGCTCTTCAAGGCGATAGACATACACCATTACTTCTTTTCCCAAACGAGTCGGGGAAGCTGGCTGTCCGTGCGTCTTGGCAAGCATAGAGATGTCAGCCCACTCTTCAGCATATTCTTTCAGCTGAGCAATGAGCTCCTCCACCTGAGGATAGTAAACTTCTTCCAAAGCATCCTTGATAGACAGAGGCACAGAGGTGTTGTTGATGTCCTGACTTGTCAATCCAAAATGGATAAACTCCTTGTATGCTTCAAAATTGCCAATCTTGTCAAGTTCCTCCTTGATGAAGTACTCAACAGCCTTCACATCATGGTTCGTAACCTTCTCTATATCCTTCACACGCTGTGCGTCAGCCTCGCTGAAATTGCGATAGATGTCGCGCAGACGCTCGAACAAGCTTTTGTCAAAACCTTCCAGCTGAGGGAGCGGAAGTTCACACAGAGTGATGAAATACTCAATTTCCACTCTTACGCGATACTTTACAAGCGCGTACTCTGAGAAATACGAAGCTAACGCTTCTGCCTTGCTTCTATAACGGCCATCGATAGGTGAAATTGCCGTAAGTGCATTAAGTTCCATATTGAAAATGTTTTTGCTTTTACTGTTCATACCAACGTCACCGAGACGTTTCACACATCAATTCTCTCTATTCAATCTTTTTTACTCCTAAATAACACAGGGAATGCTTATACTTTTTGCGATTTGCTTTGCAAAGTTATGGATTAATACAGAATAAATCTAACAAGCGACACAAAAACTGCCTTTTTCGCCTCTTTTGGATACCTTTCAACCTTTTTCTTGCGCAGAAATGCGAAATACAGTATACACTTCTATCACCACAAAGATGGCAAAGAGCAGCAGCCACGACGAGGCACCCACATAGATTCCGAAGTGAAATCCGACAGGCATGCACATCAATGCAGCCGAAAGAATCAGCGCCACCATGCCGAAAACACGCTGGTGATACAGCCGGCGCATCGTCAGTTCCTTAGGGTCCAAGACCGAATACTTCTGATAGAAGGGAGTCTGCACAAATCGCCCTACGGCAAACAGCACCACACCCACACAAAAGACATAAGGCGCCACTTCACGCAACGGGAGCCACACAGCAGCACCTGCCGCCACAAGCGTTTCACCCGCCATTTCCACATAGCCCAGGATTCTTTCCTTTTCCATACGATTTGCCTTTAACATCCAACTTTGCGTCCACGCATCCTCTGCGCCTCATTCACTATCATCCTCCACAATGAAGATATCCTCATTGTCGCTTTTCATGTAATAACGGCTGCGCGCCACATCTCTTACGGCCTCTTCATCATACTTCAAAGCATTGAGCGTCTTCTTGTCCTGTTCAAATTTCCTGTTATGCTCATCTATCTCAGCCCGAAGCCTTGAAATCTCCTGCTGCTGAGCGATTCTATTCACCAGGCTGCTCTCCCCGACAAAGCCTATCACGCCGATAAAGATAGCAAGAGCCACCACATACTTCAACTTAAAGATCCAATGCTTAATGCCGTTTTTCATAAATTCCAGTTATCCGCAAATATTGAATGATGATTACATTGTTTTATCAATTAAGAGCACAAAGTTAGACTAAAATTCATTAAACAACAAGCTTATTTTCAAGATTTTTTTGTTAAAGTCGCCAACGATGCTTAATTTTGTGAAGAAATTCATAAAAACAACTAAAACATCACAAACATTCACACCACTAACATGAAAAAAAGCATCATCAAGATTGCCCTTGTAGCAGCCTGTGCCCTCATCATGCCTGTGACGGCAAACGCACAGCTTTCAGACCTTTTCAACAAAGCCAAGACGCTGTTCAGCGGTTCGTCATCCACCACAAGCGCCATCACCAATGTTGTTGGCGACTTGCTTGGAAACAGTAAAGTAACTGCCCAGAAATTGGAAGGGACATGGAGCTACACACAGCCATGCATCGCATTCGAGAGCGAGAACACCCTCAACAAGATTGGCGGAAGCGTCGCTTCTTCCAAAATAGAATCCAAGCTCAAGACAGGTTTGGAGAAAGCAGGCATCAAGGAGGGGCAAGTTGCCATCACTTTCAAGTCAGACAAAACCTTCCAGATTACAACAGGCAAGAGAACCATCTCTGGAACCTATCAGGTAGAAGGCTCCGACTTGCAGCTCACGTTTAAGACGACCAAGAAGACCATCAAGACAAACGTGAAGCTATCGCTGGGCACACTCCAGATTGCCATGAACGCAGACAAGATGTTGCAGATTGTCAACACCATCGCCACCAAGGCAAGCGCTTATTCAAGCAACATGAAGACAGTCTCCACATTGCTCAGCCAGTACAAAGGCATGTACTTAGGGCTGAAGTTCAAGAAGAAATAAACAACTCACCCACATTAACCAACAGAGCAGTTAAGCAGACAGCAGGCAAACGCCCTCGCTTCAGCTTAACTGCTTTATCCAACAGCACCTATGAAAAACTCTACTTTCGCCGCCGCACTGGCACTCGTCGCATCCTTCCTTTTCTGCCCTTCCGCCTCAGCACAGGCTCAAGTAACAGCGCCCCCCGACACGCTAACCCAATGGCTTGCAGGCCGCGAGTCCCCACTCGACCCTTGGTATCAGAAGTACACAAGCGCCAACGGGCTGCCCATCGTATCTTCCGCTGCCGTGTCCGACACCGCCCTGCTGCAAGCAAGATACATCGCCAACCACATGCTGCTCCGCATACCCGAAGCACGAGAAGAGATGCTGCGCCATCATTTCCGCATCGGTGTAGTCGGCTACCAGGAAAACATCACCGACCTGCCCGAATGCAGCATGATGAAAGTATGGTGGCCTGAGACCGACTGGGACAAGCGCGGACGAGGCTACGGAGCTACGACCACCATCCCCGTCATGTCCATTGGCGAAGAGAACCTTGTGCGCATACCGAACTTCCAAGAGCGCTATGCCACCGAGAGCATCATGGTGCACGAATTTGCCCACAACATCGACTTTGCCATGAGCCGAGTCAGCACTGCCTTCCGCGACAGCCTGCGAGCAGCCTACCAGCAAGCAAAGGCTGAAGGTCTCTGGGCAGGCACCTACTCCATGACGAACACCGCCGAATACTTTGCCGAGGGAGCACAAGCCTGGTTCAACACTTGCAGGATGAACGTGCCGCGCATCAATGCCGAAGGACGCTTCACTCTCCGCACCCGCGAACAGCTGCTCCAATACGACCCACGACTCTACGCGCTCTGCGCATCCATATTCCCCGAAGAGCAGCTGCACGGCTACCACTTCGACGAATGAGGCCACCAGACCATGATATGGAATCTACCGATTTACGGGATTCTATTCGCCTTCTATTTCTATCTTCTTCCAAGTGAACGTTGTAGTGAAGCGCTTGCCCGTCTTGGCATCCTCTCGAAGGGCTGACCACTTCATTATGCCATCCTTGATATAATCGATGTCCCACCACTCGTAGTTCACCACGTCGCTGTCCTTGTTCTGCCAACGCGTTGCAAGCCAGTCGCCATCAACATTCCATTCCTCGAACTCATCCTCCAGAGCAACCCACTGGCCATCCTCCAGCGAGAAGTACTCATACGTGCCATCCGCCTTGTAATGTATGCGGTGGTGAGCATCGCCATAGGTTTCAGGCCCCGTCATCTCTACGCCTTCCCACATGCCGATGATGTCCTGCGAGTAGTCAACAGTGACTTTCTCCAAATTAATCAGCACCTCACCGTCCAGTCTTGATACAGACATTTTATTGTTGTCTATGGACAATATCTGCTGTTTATTTTCAATAGGCTCAGGTGCGGACATAGAGCCATTCCCCACAGGATTGCCTTCCTGCGTTCCATCCATATTATCTTTGACAGCAACATAACTGCCAGAAATTGTATATGAAACAGCCTTTTTGTTTATCCAGCCCATCTCTTTAGTAACAGGATGAACATTACAACTTGACACGAACCCTGTTCCTCCATTCTCGTACGTTTCAATAAAGCGTTCGTTTGTAAGAGTCTCTTTACCTTAATTGGTGACGCTCTTCCACTTCCCCACAATCTTTGTCTCTATCTCCTGCTGGCTTGGCCCTACAGGATCATCATCCTCACTACATGAATAAAGAACATTGCCATTGCGCCATCATGGCGAGTGCTAGAAATTTGTTTGTTGTTTTCATACCTTGATGTGTTTTGTTAGTATTTATGATTATATTTTTGTCAGCCATTTAATTTTGTCTATTGCACATCGCCCATAACAACGATGATACAACTTCTGCAATGCAAATATAACCCAAAGCATTTAATTATGAAACACTTTCTCTATTTTTAACACATCATTCTTTTCCTTCTCAATCCGAGCTACCCACCATCTTCATCACATCCTCCATATCGAATGCACCCGTAAACACTATCGTCTGCACCATATCGCCAGCCATCACTGTCTGCATGATGACAGCGGACTTCTTCTTCCCCTCCTTAAAATAGACAGCCACCTTGGCGGCATCATCATCCACCTGCATCATCACTTCAAACTCATCCCGCTTCACCAGCTTCCGGACTTCATCCTTCAGCCAACCCTTCGCCTCCGGATTACCTGTCGATATAATCTGAATGCCATCCAGCTTGCCCATCAGGCTTCTCATATTCACGCCAGACACAGCGCCGTCCATCTTCTCGCCAGCCAGCTGAAGCATCAGCTTCGAGATATAGACATACGTCACATTCTTCATGTCGGCATACTTTTCAAACTCGCTCATCTGCGCATTGGCACAAACGGCAGCGCACAAGCTGCACACAACCAACAAGGTTCTTATTATCATCTGTTTCATACTATTCTGACCTTTTTAATTCTTATCTGACTCATTATTCTCTTTCTCATTCAGGAGGTAAGACTCTTCCAGATGCTCCATGCCTCTGCTCAGGTTGAACGCCAGCAAACCAAGCGCCTTCTCTGCTTCGGCATAAGCCACCTCTGGGTCCTGATAAGTATCCTGCAAAGCAATATTCTCCGGCTCATCCTCTTGCAGCGCATACCACCCCACCCCTGCGACAAGCAGCAGACTTGCAGCCACAGAAACATAGCGTACGACCTTACGAATCTCCAGACGAGACCGTTTTTTCTTCTGCTCCACTTCGTCCCATTCATCTATCTTGGCCAAGAGTCTTTCCTCCACTCCATCAGGCACAGGAATCTTCTCAAGTTCTTTCCAATTCAGTTCTTCCATGACTCAGTAATTTTTAAGTATTTCTCTTTCAGTTTCCTTTTCGCGCGCATCACGATGATGCGGATATTTCCCTGCGAGAGCCCCGTATCTCGCTCTATTTCCTCGTAACTCTTATCATCCACCAGATGCATTCGCAAGATGTTGCCATCCCTTTCAGGCAGCCCGTCCATCAGCCGCTGCATCTGCCCCACCTCATCTTGACTCTCCACTTGCAGGGATAGGTCTCTCTCATCGGGCGGTTCGGCATGACTGTCAATGTCCTCCAACGTGTCGATGCGTTTCATCCGCCGCTGGTCTCTACAGAGGTTTTGCATCAGCGTCACGAGATAAGCCTCCGTGATTGCCTCATGCCGCAGGTCATCACGCTTCTGCCAAAGCTTCAAGTAGGTGTCCTGAAGCAGGTCTTCGGCATCCTGCGCATTGCCCGTCAGATGGTATCCCACCCGATAGAGCCGCCTGTGGAAAGGCATAAACCGTTGCTTAAACTCTCGTGCGTCCATTCAGTTCAATCATTCTTCGTCTACATAATGCCATTCGCCTACATTGGGATCAAAGGCTGCGTCTTCTCGCAAAATATCTTCCTTAGACTTCAAGGAATACTCAATGGCACACTTTTTGTCGGTGTGAGGATATTTTTTCTTCACCATGGAGCTCTCCATCGTATATTTATTATTCCATTTGATGCCATTGGATTTCATATACTCTTCCGCCTCTTTCTCCGAATTGAGTTCTGGATGCTCTTTCCCTTCAATGACAATCAGCACATTGCCATCTTCCACTTTTGTTGCTGAGTATTCAATGACCACCTTTCTGTCCGTGTTGGGATATTTCTCCTTTACACTCGTGCCGATCACCCAAGACTCGATGTTACAATGGATACCGTTATTAATCATATAGTCTCTTGCCTCTTCCGCAGAGTGGAAATCAGGGTATTCCTTGCTTTGAATGACAAAGAGCACATTGCCATTCTTTACATCTTCCAACACGTCCTTCATGTCCACCACATTATCCGTTTCTCGCTCTACAATACTCCAATCATCCCCCAACTGAATGACCTTTGACAGGCTTTCCTTCTTAATCTTGCAGTCAAGATGGCTCAGCACCACCTTATTCCAAATATCCCACCGAATCAACACATCGTCCACCATATTCTTCTTCACCCGTCCATAGACAGCCACTTTGCTTTGAGGATTCAACACTTGGCTAAACATCTGCTGCAAGAGATTGGCTTCCTCATCTGGAGCATTGTTCTCATTCACAGCTATGAGCAGTTCATATCCTTGCAGCGACTGGATGTCCCTGTTCAGTGCCTCCTGCTGAACAGAATCCAACTGCAACGTCACCTGCTCACTCCGTTTGAGATTCTTCCGGAAGAATGCACTTTCCTCCTTGCTAACCCCCTGAGCCATCAACTCCTCGTCTGTCAGCATTTCTGCAAGCAGAGAATCTCTTGTCTTCTCCTCATATTCGGAACCAGGCATCGCCTTATACTTCTCAATCAATTGAGAAACAGTTTGTCCGAAGGCAACACTCACCATGAGTGCCATTGCCATTAGCATGATTGTCCGTTTCATAGTTCCCAAGTATTTAATTAGTCGTTTACGGATATTTCAACCTGTTTTTCAATCATCTTCTTCTTTCAGCTGCAGACGTATCAATCTTCAGCACAAGCGTCGTTTCTGCGCCATACTTCCGCTTATCTTCGTCTGTGGCTGGCTGGTAGTCCACCTTCATGAAATCCAGCAGATAACCCTGCTCGGAAAGGTAGTCCATCGCTGACTTCTCATCAGTCAGCTGCGAGTGAAACACGCCGTCTATCAACACAGCCACAACAGAGACGTCCTTTTTATCCGCATTCAGATTGATCTCTATGGTCGGTTCACCCTCAGCAGGTTCATACGCCATCAGCGCCCCCAGCTCTTCCGTCGTCAGTTTACCGCTGACATGCACCAGAAAGACGAGTTCCTGTATCGACACGCACATGAGCAAATCTCTAATAGTTCCCTTTTCCTCCTGCACAAAGAGCCGAACATTCTTGATGGCCGCCGTTGGACTCAGAGGGCCATCCTCAGGCGTCTCTGCCGCATTATGTTTCATGTCAAAGAGAGGCTCATACCCCTTCAGCCCATCCAAATCCTCTTGCAGTTCAGCCTGCCGCTGTTCACTCTCCAAAAGAACCATCACCACCTGCAATCCATCCACCTTGCGAGCAATCTTTGCCGCCTCCTTGCTATTCCAGTCCTTTTTCGACTTGAATTCCTCCGTGATGTCCCTATAAGAAGCGGCAGGCATCTCCTTATACTTAGCTATCAGCTCTTCAGCCGTCTGTCCTAATGCGCTGCCCACGCAGAGCAGCAGCGCCAGCGATAAAATTATCTTTTTCATATCATTCTATATTATTAAAACTTTTTTTCTGAAGCCTCATCGATGAACCCTTCTATCTGTACAAACGAGACTTTTGGAAAGCGTGTTACAAAAATACGAAAGTTTTTTGCCAATAACGATGAAAACGCCTTATTTAGGGAAATTCCTCGCAAATAATAGCATTTCCCCTATTTTCTTCCATTTTTATATCGTAACTTTGCCTCAGAAGAAAACAGAAACATAAAAACATCATAACATGAAAAAAGCTTTTACCTTATTCAACATCGTTGCGCTGCTTGGACTTTGCAGCATCTTCACTGCATGCGAGACAGACGAAGACGTAGAGGAGTCAATGGTACTGACCGGCCAATGGCAAGGCAACTGGGGCATGTACTACGACTATGAGTACAGAGGCAAGATTTTCACCTTCGACTCTTACGACACAGACATCGTGTTCTATCCCGATTACGACTATGCCCCCTACGGCTACGGCTATCAGGTGGACTGGTATCGGACTGGTCCTTATGAGCGACTCAGCTACCGCTTCAACTGGAGCATCAGAGACGGCATCGTGTATCTGACCTATCCCGGCTATCCGGAATACAACACCAGCATCCGCGAATACCGCCTCAACAACAGCCGCTTCACAGGCTACTTCAGCAACGGGACAGAAAAGTTCACGCTCTACAAGATTGCCGACTACTACGACTGGTCTTACTACTATGACTACGGAGACTACTATTATTGGTACAACGACAGCTGGAGCTGGGGAGGCTACTACGACGATTATTACTACGCCAACACACGCGGAACAGCAGAAAGCGACTCGCTCGGCACCGCAAAGGAAGGCCGTATCGTGAAGATAGGCAGCCGCTTGGCTCAATAAAAACACTTGCCCTGCCCCTACGCAAACTGTCCGAAACAGCTTCGCAGGAACAGGCAACAACAAGAAATCCAGACGATTGGGGATGCGTCCGACAGGCGCATCCCCAATCATTTACTGCCATCAGAGCAGCAAGCCTTCTTCCGCTCCAGTACCTCCGAAGAGGTACTAGAGTACCGCCTAGGAGGTATTGCAGTACCTCTTCGGAGGTACTGGACATGCAGCGGGGCTATAGAAAACTATCCAGACAGAGCGCCAAGCCCCACTTACATTTATATATAATGTACGACGGAAGGTACACGCCATCCCCAATGACAAGCCATGGCCTGCCTGTACAAAGGCAAGAATGCCACACTCAAAAACCACAAATCATCATTTTACGACAGCAATCGGGCTAAAAAGCATACAATTTGTTTTTTTTGCACAAAAAGGTTTTATCTGTGAATTTTTTTCGCTAATTTTGCACAAATTTATCAAAGTTGTGTTTCGGGCACAGCATTGTACCGCATCAAATAATACAATAAAATATGGAAAGTTTAGACTGGTCAAGTCTTGGATTCGGCTATCACAAGACTGATTACAACGTGCGCTGCTACTACCGCAACGGCAGCTGGGGAGAAATAGAAGTTTGTTCAGAGGAAACCATTCCGCTCCACATGGCGGCAACCTGCCTCCACTACGGACAAGAAGCATTTGAGGGACTGAAGGCTTACCGCTGTCCTGACGGCAAGGTGCGCGTGTTCCGTTCTGACGAGAACGCTGCGCGTCTGCAAAGCACATGCCGCGGCATCCTGATGCCCGAACTGCCAACAGAGAAGTTCAACGAGATGGTTGACAAGGTGGTGCGCCTGAACGAGCGCTTCATTCCTCCTTACGAGACAGGAGCAACCCTCTACGTTCGTCCGCTCCTCATCGGCACCAGCGCACAGGTAGGCGTGCACCCGTCTGAAGAGTACCTTTTCATCATTTTTGTCACTCCTGTAGGCCCATACTTCAAGGGCGGATTCTCTTGCAATCCATACGTCATCACTCGCGAGTTCGACCGTTCAGCGCCTCTCGGCACCGGCACTTACAAGGTGGGCGGCAACTATGCAGCTTCTCTCCGTGCCAACAAGATGGCGCACGACCTCGGATATGCTTGCGAGTTCTACCTCGACGCTAAGGAGAAGAAATACATGGACGAGTGCGGAGCAGCAAATTTCTTCGGCATCAAGAACAACACATACGTCACTCCGAAATCTTCATCTATCCTCCCATCTATCACGAACAAGTCGCTCATGCAGCTGGCAGAGGACCTCGGCATGAAGGTGGAGCGCAGACAGATTCCAGAGGAGGAGCTTGAGACATTTGAAGAGGCTGGCGCATGCGGAACAGCTGCTGTCATCTCGCCAATCAGCAAGATTGACGACCACGACCTCGGCAAGAGCTTCGTCTTCTCAGAGGACGGCAAGCCAGGACCTTGGTCAACCAAGCTGTACAACCTCCTGCGCGGCATCCAGTATGGCACTGAGCCTGATACACACGGATGGACCCGTGTCGTGATTGAATAAAAACACAACCTAACAAACAACTAATAGATTATGAAACCTACACTTTTTCTCCTTGCTGCAGGTATGGGAAGCCGTTACGGCGGCCTGAAGCAGCTTGACGGTCTCGGACCAAACGGCGAAACCATCATGGACTACTCCATCTACGATGCCATCCAAGCTGGATTCGGCAAGATTGTATGGGTTATCCGCAAGGATTTCGAAGAGCAGTTCCGCACTCAGATTCTCTCTAAATATGAAGGCGTAGTGCCATGCGAGCTCTGTTTCCAGAGCATCGACAGCCTGCCAGAAGGATTCAAGTGCCCGGAAGGTCGTGTGAAGCCTTGGGGAACTAACCATGCAGTGCTGATGGGAAAGGATGTGATTAAGGAGCCATTCGCTGTCATCAACTGCGACGACTTCTATGGCCGTGACGCATTCATGTCAATTGGCAAGTACCTCTCCAACCTGCCAGAAGGAGCAAAGAACAAATACGCGATGGTGGGTTTCCGCTGCTGCAACACCCTCTCTGAGAACGGTTCTGTTGCTCGCGGCGTGTGCGAGTACGACAACAGCCGTCACCTCACCGACGTGGTTGAGCGCACAGAAATTCTCCGTCAGGCCGACAAGGGCAACGCCATCTGCTACAAGGACGAGCAGGGAGAATGGATTCCACTGGACGAGAACGTGCCTGTATCCATGAACATGTGGGGCTTCACTCCCGACTACTTCGAGTACAGCGAGGAATACTTCAAGGAGTTCCTCTCTGACCCCAAGAACATGGAGAACCTGAAGGCAGAGTTTTTCATTCCGCTGATGGTGAACAAGCTCATCAACGACGGAACAGCCACAGTGGAAGTGCTTGACACAACTTCTGTATGGTTTGGAGTGACTTACGCTGCCGACCGCGATGCAACAGTGGAGCGCATTGCCAAGCTCGTTGCCGATGGAGTCTATCCCAACAAGCTCTTCTAAGAAGTAGAGCGCAAGCATATTCTTTTTTGACGACTCGTACCAGATGCAGCCATGCATTTGGTACGTTTTTTATGGCTGTCAAGAAAAAAAAAGGCGTTTTTTCTACAGATTTCTTTTTTTTGTATTATCTTTGTAACTCTACATCACCAAAAATCATTAAGAAAATGAAAGGAATAGTGCTAGCAGGTGGTTCGGGTACTCGACTCTATCCAATCACCAAGGGTGTGAGCAAGCAGCTCATACCAATCTTCGACAAACCAATGGTTTACTACCCCATCAGCGTGCTGATGCTGGCAGGCATCCGCGACATCCTCATCATATCCACGCCACACGACCTGCCTGGCTTCAAGCGTCTGCTGGGCGACGGCTCCGACTACGGAGTGCGCTTCGAATATGCCGAACAGCCTTCGCCCGACGGGCTGGCTCAGGCTTTCATCATCGGCGAGAAGTTTGTGGGAAATGACGACGTGTGCCTCGTGCTGGGCGACAACATCTTCCACGGGCGCGGCTTCTCAAGCATGCTGAGAGAATGCGTTGAAAATGCAGCGCAAGGCAAGGCTAGCGTATTCGGATACTGGGTGAACGACCCCGAACGATATGGCGTGGCAGAGTTCGATGCCGAAGGCAACTGCCTCTCCATCGAGGAAAAGCCAGCCAACCCCAAGAGCAACTACGCGGTGGTCGGCCTCTATTTCTACCCCAACAAGGTGGTTGAGGTAGCCAAGAACATCAAGCCCTCCCCTCGCGGAGAGCTGGAAATCACCACCGTCAACCAAGAGTTCCTCGAGGAGAAGAACCTGAAAGTGCAGCTGCTGGGACGCGGATTCGCATGGCTCGACACAGGCACCCACGACTCCATGTCAGAGGCATCCACCTTCATCGAGGTGCTGGAAAAGCGCACAGGTCTCAAAATTGCCTGCCTGGAAGGCATCGCCTACCGCAACGGATGGATCAGCACAGAGAAGCTCCGCGAACTGGCACAGCCCATGATTAAGAACCAGTACGGCCAATACCTGATGAAACTGGCCGACACCAAATATTTCGGAAAGGTCAGCGAATAACCCCTTTCCCAAGAAAAATACCCCGACGAGACAAGCGTGAGCACCCGTTCACGCTTGTTTCATTAACTTTTTTTCGCAAATAGCTTGCAGTTCTGATGAATCTTTAGTATATTTGCAACTATTCTTAACATTCACACATTAAAAACATCTTATTAGCAATATGATGAAAAACATTTCAAGACGAGCCATCGCGCTCTGGGCTATGATATCCTGCATGGTATCTGTCAGCCAGTTGGCATACGCATTCCCTACGCCAACAACCAATCACAAGAATCTGAACATCATCGAGGAAGTGCAAATCAACCACCAAATGACAACCGCCGAAGGTGCGTGGATTGCTTTTGACCTAACTTCCTTAATTGAAAAGGCAGGAGTCACTTATGACGAAGCAGCCACAAACATCGGAAAAATCATGAACTTCTGGCAGTACGACCACTCCGAATCTGCCGAAGACTATTATGTAGCCGACGAGCTCTGGCCTATGGAAACTTGGGGCTACTGGTGGTTCAACTTTGCCGACGACGAAAAGACCACCTTTGTGGCAGACCAGTGGAGCGAAAGCAGCTGGGGCTGGACAGGCAGCGGTGTTACTTTGGGAACAGACAGCGTATGCTGGATATTCCTTGGTCCATCCAACGGAGCAGCGATAGGCCAGAAAGTCCACTCCAAGCTGTATGCTGTTATTGGCAGCGATGCGATTCAGTTCAACATTGACGCAGAAGTAGTAGGACAACCCATGCGCAAGTTAGACGAGTGTACCCTTCGAGGCGAAACAACCATCTACACCAACAACCAAGTTTCAAATGGATGGAATGGCAGACCCGTAAGATGGAACGTGCAAGAAGCACTTGATTCTCTCGGATGCGGCCTTGTCGATATTCACTTCATGATGCTCGATGCCGACAGTTGCCTGAATCCCAACTATACCGCAACATCAGGTTTCTGGATAGACATGGATGGCAAATTGACAGATTATGTCCAAGACACAAAGACATGGTTTGTTGAGTATAACTCATCAACTGGCGCACTGAATGTTGGACATATGCCAAATATGTTCACAGGAGATGGTACAGAAGTTTGTGAAGGAACTGTATATCTTTGTTTCTACGACAATATTTACAAAGTTAACGTTGTCATGGACGTCATCCCCGACCGCCAAGCGCCCACAGAGTTCATCGAGAAGGGACGCGAAGAGCTTTACCTGCAAGGACTGGCCAACCACAACGACTGGAGCGTAGGCTACAACGTGCAGATAGACTACGAGCGCGCAGCCGAACTGACCGAATGCATGCGCGGCGATGACCTCGTCCTCTATGCAAAGTACCCCGACGGAACATGGACCAAGGAAACATCCACCACCGTACCTTACGGCTTCTGGCTCACCAACGAAGGCAAGTTCTGCTGGTATGGCAACGAAGGCTACTCCTACTTCTTTGAAAACGTCAACGGCGGACTCATCGGCAACTGGGGACACATACCAGGCGCAGACGACCCAGGCACCAGCTACCGCGGCGAGTTCTACTACGTCAACGAAGCCAACGGCTACTACTACACCGTTGACTACCTCATCGACTTCGTAGAAGAGATAGCTGAGAACACCGTTGTTGGCGAAGACAGCATCACCGTCTTTGTCAGCGCAGAGGGCTACATCACCCCAGTCGACATCACCCCAGCCCTCACAGCCCTGGGCATTGAAGACTCTGAGCTGCCCGAAGACGCACAATGGCTCGTGCCATCCTTCGCCACCCTCTACGCTCCTATCAACGATACAGGAGAAGGATACGTGTATGACGCTAACGGCAACACCTGCAACATGGACACCGAAGAGGCAGCCAACGCAGTCTACCGCCTCTACTACCACGCCGACGAAGCAGGCTTCTACGGTGAGGAGTGGGCAGACTTCGCCGCCGACACCCGCTACAGCATCAAGCAGGCACTCGCCTACAACGGCAAGTACTACATCTACCACATCACCGTAGCACCAGGCACCATTGCCGACGACATCACCGAAGTCACCACCCTAGCCCCAGCCGACGGCATCCTCTACAACCTCAACGGACAGCGCGTCGATGACAGCTACCGCGGCATCGCCATCAAGAACGGCAAAGTCTTCATCCAGAAGTAAGCCCACACACAGCATATCAACAAGAAAGCCATGCCCCCACGGCGTGGCTTTCTTGTTGCAAGAGAAAGTTAAAAAAGACATTTCACTTTGCAGAAAACCCACAATTCCTTACCTTTGCCTGCACAAAGAGAAGATAAAAGAAGACAGAGAGAAAAAACAACAACAGAAAACGTCAATCATCAACCATCCAACCGCTGTCTGTTGTCTGTTGTCTGCTGCCTTTTGACTGACGGGCGGGATCAGAA
>JAUMXY010000002.1:0-16249 GCA_030528885.1 Bacteroidales bacterium
ACACCATACCGCACCCGAGGGGTACGCTTTAACGGACCCCTCGGGTACGAATTTGGAGATTCCGGAAACCAACCCATTCCCATGCCAGATATTCACCACTTCAATAAGAAAATTTTGTGGCAGAAGACCCATCGTTTATCACAAACAGGCCATCTGCCACAAAATCGTTCCCGACAATTCGCAAGGACCGGCAACCAACACGCTCCATATTATAACATATGTACGCGTATACGCGAAAGAGACTTTAAGCTTCCCCCTTCTTAATTGTAAAAGGTGCGATAGTACGTCCTTCCCCCTGCGGCTGCGAAAGCTGTATTACGCCGAACTGCTTTTCATACTTTTGAATATTATCCTGAAGTGCAAGCAGCAAGCGCTTAGCATGCTCCGGCGCCATGATGATACGACTCTTCACCTGCGCTTTGGGCATACCAGGCATCATCTGGATAAAATCCGTTATCACTTCACTGCTTGAATGCGTAATGATGGCAAGGTTAGAATAAGTGCCTTCTGCCACCTCTGGCTTCAGTTCTATCTGAAGCTGCTGATTGTTGTTATCTGCCATAAAATCTTTTATTTATAATTCCAATTCTTAAATCTATTTATCACCTTTTGCGGCGCATCCCCTATCCACGAATAGCCATTCCTGCGTTCATGACCAATATCAGCAAGATGACGCCGAGGCACCCCGTCACGGTCACAGAACATCGGTTTTGCCTGCCCTAAATCATAATATCGTGCCCACAACAGCGGTGCCCCTTCTCGTTCCACAATCCGTATATCTCTCAAACCTTCAGCATTCACGAAAGTCTCCACCTCCACATTAGCAATTGCGTGAGACTCCAGCCACTCAACGCCACACCTCACAGCATCTTTAACCTCTTCCGACGGATTCGGAACATCCATCAGCAGATTCAAAATTGCGCATGTCTCCCCCATCCCAGAATAAGAAGGCAGTTCATACGCCCTCGCCTTAGTCGGAGCAAGCGTTTCCTCGTCATGCTGCTGACACCAAACGGTCCTCTTTCCCTTAAGCCACCCCTCCGTGCCATACTCAAGAACTGTTCCCGACTCATCTACCCGAATCTGACAATCCAAGATACACTTCAGCCCCCGCTCATAAGCCTTAAGACATTTTTTCCTCAGCGATTTCTCCACCTCTACACACTTGTATCTTTCCGAGCCATCGGCAAGATCTCTCAACAGAATCAACACACCAACCATGGCATTATCATTAAATGTGATATGCGAGGAATAATGCGCTTTCTGTTTTCTCGGATAGAACTGCGGAAAGCCGCCATTGTCATATTGCATCTCCAATAGGAATTCCACACCGCGATGGAAAGCCTCCACATAGGCATCCCTTTTTTCCTGAAGGTAGTCCGTATCCATCCGCTCATACGCACTGGAGAGTATCTCATCCACCTTGCCAATCCCATCCACCAAAGCCTTCATCTCTGCCACAGTAGCGCCATTATCTATCGTGGAACCGACTCCCGTCCTTCGCCATTCCCTCACCTCTTCTTGATTCACGCCTTTCAGCCAGTCCTGATTTTTGGGCCATCCCCCAGATTCCATCTGATACTTCACAATCGAATCCGCCAACTGCATCAGCCGATGTTGAGCCGAAACGCTCAACACCACGCAACAGTTCATTAATACCACCATCAGAAGTTTCATCTCTTCAGTCTTTCTCTATTCTCACACAAAGGTACGGATAAGTGGGCACAACACAAAGAAAACAAAACATTTTTTGTTCATACCACATCAACACAAACTGTTTCAGCCGAATTGATTCCTAAAAAACACGAGAAGAAAAGGAAGCGAGACACTATGACTTCCCATCAACAGAATCCATCGGATAACGAACGCCCCATTTCTTTCGCAAGTCATCCATCAACCGCATCACGTAAAGAATCTCCGCATGAGGCATCTCCTGCGGTTCAAGCAACCCCTTGGCAATAGCATCGCGGCAAACAAGAAACTGATATTCATAGCCAGTAATTTGACGGGGCACACGGATTTCTTCCACAAACTCACGGTCATGAGTATTGACGGTTATACGCTGCGGATTGTTGATATTGTCAATAATAAGATTACCATCGGTACCTGCAATCACTCCAATATTATCACCCACACAAGCCGCACTGCTCTGCACGTTGGCCAACACGCCATCAGCAAGCACCAAACTGACAGCATTGGTCAAATCCATGCCGGTAGCACTCTTCACACATTGCCCCTCCATGCTGACAATATCAGAGGGGAAGAACATACGGACAAAGTTCAGAGCGTAAACTCCAAGGTCAAGCAAGGCACCTCCACAGAGTTCGGGACGCATGATGCGCGGCTTCTCGCCCATGCTGTAACCCAAGGTTGCCGTGACCAAACGCGGAACACCGATACGGCCTTCCGCTATCAAGTCACGAATGATTTTTACGGCAGGCTGATAGCGCGTCCAGATGGCTTCCGCCAAGAACACCCCTTGCTGACGAGCCAGCCGAACAATCTCCTCTGCTTGTGCACTGTTTGCCATAAAGGCTTTCTCCACCAAGCAAGGCTTTCTGGCAAGCAGGGCCTTGCGAGTAACATCATAATGGTGAGAATGAGGAGTTCCAACATACACCAAATCCACGTCAGCATCAGCTATCAAGTCCTCATAAGAGCCATACGCCTTCCTAACACCCCATTTCTTTGCAAAACCATCCGCCTTCTCTTGCGAACGCGAGCCAACAGCATACGCCTCGCAGTCAGACAACCCATTCAATGTGATAGCAGCCTTTTCGGCAATCCATCCTGTGCCAATAATTCCAACACGCATCTTTTTTACTTCCATTTCCCTTTTTTCTTTTAATAATGACCCACAACATCAATCAACAATAAAAGTGCGTGCACATACAGCATCCGACTGGCTATATGGGCACGCACTTTCATTATAATATGCTCTTTTGACTATCGAGCCACCTTAAGTGCAACAGCTCCTGCTACTGTCATCAACGCCATGCCAGGAAGCCCTGTTACAAAATCCTGAAAAGCATAAGCACTTCCCATCAAAGGCCATTCCAGCAGGCCAACCAGCAGCCAAGAGAAGCAGACTGCCAAAAGAGGATTCAGCAACATCGCTTTACGATTCCACTTCACAAGCATAGCAGCAACAACAGCCAACATAACGCCTTTCAGCATCATGTCTGGCACCATGGCCATCACAGGGGCTCCAAATAACAGGCTGCCAACCAACGGGGTCATCACAGCCGTTAGCGCACCAAGCTGCCAACCATAGCACAATGCTCCACACAACGTGAACACATACACTGGCAGAAACATAACGCCACCACCTGGAATCAAATGAAAGAGATAAGGAAGGGCGATATTTGCCCCTATAAAAAGCGCTGCTTTCAGATAAGCATCCGCACTTGTGAGTTTTAGTTCGTAGGTCATAATTGTACAAAAATTATCATTAGGCGACAAAGGTAGCATTTTTGCATCAATTCTCCAAAAAAATGTTCTTTTTTCAGCGTCAAAAACTATTATAACAGATTTTGCCGGCTGTCGCCGAAGCCTCATCCAAAGGATTGACTCCCTACAATCAAGCTGCTATTTACTGGTAATATGAAGAAAACGGGTAATTTTACTCCCTAAACTATTGTCTTTATTGTTGATATACGCATCAAGAATTCGTGTCTTCCCCTGAAGAGGAATTACATCGTAATCAGCAATAGCCGCAGGAACAAGCGTGCTGTGTCCTTCCCGAAGAAGAATCTCTTCGCCAGTGGCGCGTACACGCAATTTGCAGTCTCCCTTCAAGCACATGCTGATGATGAAGCTATCGTATTTTATAAGATTACGATGGAAGGGAGCTGTAAGTTCTGTCACCCGAACACTGAAATAAGGAGAGTCGATAATACGGTTTGCCCGATTATTCAGATTGCTGTATTGGGTGCGGTAATCATCTTCCACATGAAAATCCAGCGCCTCAGCCGCCCATTCAGTGTGCAGCTCACGCGGTTTTCCATCCATCCCCGGACGGTTATAATCAAAAATACGGTAAGTGACATCGGAAGACTGCTGCACTTCTGCCAACAAGATACCTCCGCAAATAGCATGCACACGTCCAGCTGGCAGATAGAACACATCACCAGATTTCACCTCGTGCCTTGCCAGCACGTCGGTCAGCGTCCCGTCCGCCACCCGTTGTTTATATTCTCCTGGACTCAGTTCATGCTTAAAACCCGCATACAGGAAACTTCCCGGCTTTGCATCTATGATATACCAAATCTCGCTTTTTCCGAACTTGCCATGAAGCCGCTGTGCCATTTCATCATTAGGGTGAACCTGTATGCTAAGGTCTTTCTCTGCATCAATGAACTTAACGAGCAGAGGCAGCTGAGAAGAATATGCCCTTGCTACCGTGTCACCCAGTATCGCTTCTGGTGAGCGGCTTATCACGCTCGCCAAATCAAGACCTGCATATTCTCCGTTACTAATGACGCTCGTGCTGGATGGCACTGCACTAACTTCCCAACTTTCACCTACTGGCGTATCAGAGGCCGGCAATCCTTTATAGGGGCATAAACGATGCCCACCCCACACAACCGCATGGAGATTAGGCTCAAACAAAAACGGATAAAGATGTTCCATACACTTCTTTCTTATGCTTTGCAAAGATATGAAAAAAAAAGAAAAATGAAAAGTGAAAATCAAAAAAAGCATATTGCTAATCTTTCTAGCAGAAAAACACATTGTTTTTTCGTTTTTCGTTTTTTTTCTTTATCTTTGCAAAGCAAGATGATTTTTACATAAAAGAATCTATATATTCATTATTTATTTTACTAAAAAACTTTATACCATTATGGCGTACAAAATCATTGAAGTAGAAGGCATTGGCCCTGCATACGCAGAGAAACTTCAGGCCGCAGGCATCAAAACGACAGACGACTATCTGGAGAAATGCGCAACTCCAGCTGGACGCAAGGCATTGGCAGAGGAAACAGGCATCAGCCCAAAGCTCATCCTCACATGGGCAAACCACTCTGACCTCTTCCGCATCAACGGTATCGCTGGTCAGTTTGCAGAACTGCTCGAAGCAGCAGGTGTGGACACCGTGAAGGAATTCCGTCACAGAGTTGCAGCAAACCTTCAGCCTAAACTCGTGGAAGTAAACGAGGAGAAGAACCTCTGCAACCGCGTGCCAAGCGTATCCGAACTGGAGAAGATGATTGCTCAGGCAAAGGAACTGCCAGTCATCTTAACTTACTAATGACCACAACAAAAAAGCAGGGGGCGAAGTCCGTAAGACTTCGCCCCCTGCTTTTTTACTTGAATATGCTTTTTAATATTTCTGTCGTCACCTTGCGCGTCGCCGTCGAAGCAGCCTTTCCTAGGATAGAACCCGTCGTGCTTTTTTTAGAAGAACGTTTCTTGCTCGAGGAACCTGTGATGGTTTTTCCCACCTGATTACCTACTTGCCTTGCAACAGAACCGATCACAGCTCCAACCAAAGTCCCAAAGATAGTCCGTGTCCAACCGCCTACAGAAGACTTTTCCTTTTTCTTCGCTTCACGCTGTTGGCGAGCAGCCTCCTTTTCTGCAGCTTTTTGTTCCTTCTCTTCTGCTATCCTCCGTCGTTCCTCTTCCTCAATTCGTTCCTGTTCTGCAACCTCGGTCTCCTCTTGTGCTCGTTGAGCCATCAGCACTTCGTAAGCACTTTCCCGGTCAAAAAACGAATTGTATTCTTTGATATGGTCTGGAGCTGCATTTTGGATGTCGAGCCTCTGTCCTTCCGTAATAGCGCCAATCTGACTTAAGGGGAAAAGGATACGGGTACGTTGCACGATAGTTGGAGCTCCCTTCTCGTCAAGCACTGAGACCAAAGCTTCGCCTGTCCCAAGTTCCATGATAGCTGCTTCCGTATCAAAATTCGGGTTTGCGCGGAAAGTCTGTGCTGCAGAACGTACCGCTTTTTGGTCTTTAGGAGTATAAGCACGTAAGGCATGCTGGAAGCGATTGCCCAACTGCCCAAGAATTGTATCAGGAATATCTGTCGGAGATTGAGTGATAAAGTAAATGCCAACTCCTTTAGAACGTATCAGGCGAATGACTTGTTCTAACTTATCCACCAAAGCTTTGGATGTCTCATCGAAGAGCATGTGAGCCTCATCAAAGAAGAACACCAACTTGGGCAATTCCTGATCACCCACTTCCGGCAGTGTTGAATAAAGCTCCGTCATCAGCCAAAGAAGGAATGTTGAATACAGCTTCGGCTTAAGCATCAACTTGTCTGCTGCAAGTACGCTCATCACACCCATGCCATCTTGCGTATCAATCAGGTCTTCCACTTCAAAGGCTGGCTCACCGAAAAACTTGTCTCCACCTTCACTTTCCAGAGTTAAGATAGCACGCTGTATCGCTCCAACACTGGCAGAAGAAACATTGCCGTATTCAGTGGTGAATAAAGAAGCATTCTTACCCACGAAATCAAGCATCAGGCGCAAGTCTTTCAAGTCAATAAGCAACAGCTCTTTATCGTCTGCTATACGGAAAACGATGTTCAGCACACCACTCTGCGTTTCATTCAGCTCCATCAAGCGACCCAGCAACTGAGGTCCCATAGCTGATACAGTTGTGCGCATCGGGAAGCCCTGTTCGCCAAAAACATCATAAAATCGAACGGGACAAGCTTTATACACCGGATTTGATATGCCAAATTCGACCTGGCGCTTCTCAATGAACGAAGAGGTCTTTCCTGGCTGAGAAATACCAGAGAGGTCTCCCTTCATGTCTGCCATGAAGCAAGGTACACCTGCCTGGCTAAATGTCTCAGCCAAAACCTGTAGAGAAACTGTTTTGCCCGTACCTGTCGCACCCGCTATCAAGCCATGACGATTGCACATTCTGCCAATCAGATGTACAGGTCCTTCCTCAGAGTGAGCTACATATAGATTTTGATTTAGATACATATATTATTATAGGATTTTAGGCTTAAGGCGAGGCCTCGCCTTAAGCCTAAGATTTTTATTCTTTTTCCGCAAATCTCTCCAAGCCACTGTTGAGCCAAGAAAGAAATTTCTGAACATCTTCATCGAACGAATAGCTCTTCTCAAGAGGATTTCCTTCATTATCTAAAAGGACATAGAAGGGTTGTGCCGTAGCGCCAAACTTGCTTGACTGCAGATAGCTCCACTTATCCCCCACAGTTCTCAACTTGCGTTCATTGCCGTTTTCGTTGACGACAATCGGAGCAGGAAGCTTTGTCTTATCGTCCACATACAGTTGAATAAGGACATATTTTTCAGTCATGACATCAGCCACCACTGGATCAACGAACACCGCAGCTTCCATCTTACGGCAATTTACACAACCATAACCTGTGAAGTCAATCATTACGGGAAGCTGATTTTTCTTAGCATATTCCATTCCCTCCTCATAATCAGTAAACATCGGTTTCACTTCATGCTCTGGAGCCAGATTAAAATCCTGCGTCTTCATAGGAGGGGCAAAAGCACTGACCGCTTTCAATGGAGCCCCCCATAACCCTGGCAACATATAAATGGCGAAAGAAAATGAAATCAATGCCATAAAGAAACGGGGAATGGAAGTCTTTTGATTTACAATCACATTACCATCCTCATCATATTCATTCTCATCATGAGGAAAACGTATCCAACCTATCAGGTAAGCACCGAGCAATGCCGCCAGGACTATCCAAAGAGAAAGGAACACCTCTCGGTCAAGCAACCCCCATCCATACGCCAAATCTGCCACAGAAAAGAATTTGAGCGCAAATGCCAATTCAACAAACCCAAGAGTCACCTTCACCACATTCATCCAGTTTCCGCTCTTCGGAACCGAACTGAGCATCTGCGGGAACAAGGCAAACAAACTGAACGGCAAAGCCAAAGCAATAGCAAAGCCAAGCATTCCAACCACAGGGGCAACAACGCTGGAAGTTACGACCTGCACAAGCAGAAAACCTATAATAGGTCCTGTGCAAGAGAAACTTACAAGCACAAGAGTAAAAGCCATCAAGAAAATGCTGAGCAGTCCCGTTGTATTACTAGCTTTACTATCCACAACCGTATTCCACCTGGCAGGCAGAGTTATTTCAAAGCCCCCAATAAAAGAAACACCGAACACAACTAGCATCAAGAAGAAGATGATATTAAATACCGCATTTGTTGCCAAATCATTCAATGCAGAAGCACCGAACAATGCAGTGATGACCAATCCTAGAGTCACATAAATAACAACAATGCTTGCGCCATAGAGAACAGCATCGCGAAGACCTCGCTTTTTTGCTGCAGCAATTTCTTCTGGAGTAGACTTACGAGTTGTACCTTTCTTCAAGAAGAACGACACCGTCATCGGAATAATAGGCCATACACACGGAGTGACAAGAGCGACAAGTCCACCTATCAATCCGAGAAGGAATATCTGCCAAAGGGAAGCATTTGAAGTACTACTATTGCCATCTTTGTCAAATGCACTCAACTTGTCAACGACAGAACCCCACAAATCATTGCCTGCCACACCGTTGTTCACTAAAACAGAATCCCCTTTAATGGTATCTGTACGCAAAGGCTCGACCTTAGAGACTTCTACTTCTTCGTTTTCAGATTCAGTAGGACCCAGCACATTGGCCTGACCTGCATCAGCCTCATTTACAGCCATTGGCTCTTTTCTCACAGCCTCCACTTCACCATCGAAATCAAACTCTACCGCTGTGGGAGGAATACAACTTTGATTATCGCAAGCACCATACTCAAGATAGCCTACAACCTCATACTTTCCACCTAAAAGCCGCAATTTCTGTAAGAATACAGCAGTATCCTCATAATAGAAAACCTCCGTTCCAAACATCTCCTCATAATGTTTTACGGGGGCTTTAGCTGCCGTTAAGCCGCCTATCAATTCAGCACCTGCAATCTTCTCAACATTCATTGTAGTTGGCGTAGGGCCATCAGGAACAACCTGAATGCCATACATATGCCAACCGCTTTGTATGGATGCGGTAAACGTTATCACAGCTTCGGTCGGAGACACCTCTTTTATCTCAGAAACAACCGTCACAGGCTTTGCGAGCTGAGCATTCGCTATACCCAGGCAACAAAAGGACAAGAAAACAATGAATAAACGTCTCATACCAATCCCTTATTCTGTAAATAATGCAAAGCGTCAATAGCCGCATGACACCCACTGCCAGCAGCACTTATCGCTTGACGATAGAGAGGGTCAGCCACATCACCTGCTGCGAACACACCTGGCACATTCGTTGCAGTCGTTGGGTGCTGCACCTTGATGTAGCCTTGTTCGTCTACTTCCACATCTGGGCGAAAAACTTCGCTATTAGGATGATGTCCTATAGCCAAGAAGAAACCATCAATCGGCAAATCATAGTGCCGTTCATTCGCTCCACCCTTATTTTCAACCAGATGTGCACCTTCCACACCATTCTCACCAAAAAGTCCTATAGTCTGGGTGTTCCAAAGTATTTCAATATTCTCAGCCGCCATGACTTTCTGCTGCATGGCATCGCTGGCACGCAAAACATCCCTGCGCACAATGAGATAGACCTTTCTTGCTAAACTAGACAAATACTGGGCTTCTTCACAAGCCGTATCACCGCCACCAACAACTGCCACCACTTTCTTGCGATAAAAGAATCCATCGCAAGTAGCACAAGCTGATACACCCTGCCCGGCATATTTTTCCTCGTCAGCAAGACCCAAATATTTCGCAGATGCCCCCGTTGAGATAATCAGCGTATGAGCTTCCAGCACCGTCCCATCATCTGTTGTAACCTTGTGAGGTGTCGAACCATCCTTAGAAAGCTCCACTTTGGTTATAAGACCTTCACGAATATCCGTCCCTAAACGTTCAGCCTGAGCCCTAAGGTCATCCATCAACTCTTGCCCTGTCGTCCCTTCTGGATACCCTGGGAAGTTTTCAATTTCAGTTGTCTGTGTCAATTGTCCACCAGGCTGCAATCCTTCGTAAAGCACAGGGTTCAGCGAACTTCTCGAAGCATAGATTGCCGCTGTATATCCAGCAGGACCGCTTCCTATAATCAATGTTTTTAATGCCATATATCTATTTTTTACAAGCAGATAGGCAACCGATCAGCGCCAACTGCCTTTTTATTCTCCATTTATTTGAAAAGCTCCGCCAACTTAAGCCTCAGAGCATCTCCACGAGCCCCTTCATTAGAAGCCACCACTCGCGCCTCGCTGTCAAGCAGATAAACCGTTGGGAAGAACTGTACTTTGTAAAGATTACAGATACTCATATCTGCGTCTCTAGCATTGAGCCATGGCAAAGCCTCTTCTTGCAACGCCTTCAGCCAATCAGCCTCTTTGGCATCACCAGAGATACCAATGACCTGAAGCCCCTTATCCTTATACAATTCATATTGCGACTTGACATTAGGAATCTCCCGACGGCAAGGACCGCACCAAGATGCCCAGATATCAATAAGCACATACTTGTTCTTTTTGCAGACCTCATAGAGGTTTGTCTTTACGCCTGTCCCATAATCCGTGAACTCAAAATTGGGCAGAGGCTTCTCCATCGACATCGGTGTCACTTTTTCTTCTACAATCTTTCCATAAAACGAGGACTTCACCTCTTCCGAGAATTGATCGAACTCAGGCTTTTCTGCGACACTTAAAGTATTATAATTGGTCAGCATGAAGAAAGGCCCCATCCAATTATCCTTGTTTTTCGAAACGGCTCCTTTTATAGAGTTCTCCACCATTGAAAAGAACTCCCTTTCATCTTGTGCAAGTTTCTTGTACTCTGCCGATTGAAGCATTGACAGATATGCCTCGGGATTCTTTGCCTTATCTATCTTAGCGAGTTTTTCAAGAAAAGGCTGCCCCTTTGCACGCAACAGTTTATATTGCTCTTTCATCGCATCACGGTCGGGTCGCTCCGCAAAATACTTGTCACATACCGCAGACCCTGTTACCTCCACATCCTTGAACACCTTCCCTGTGAACTCCCCTGTAGTCCCATTGCTCAACAACTCATCCACAACCTTCGCCTTACAAACAGCCCTGTCTCCCTTATCCAGGGCCAATGCTATCACATTTGCAGTCACCTGCTCCGCCAACACCATATAGCCACGAGGCCCCTCGCTATCAAAGGAAAAAACAGCCTTTCCGTTCTCCAAGCCCACCGTCTGAATAGCTTTTGCATTCGAAAGCGTCCCAGCGAGCATGATTGACAATTGCGTCCCATCATCTAAGCCGTCAATATTTAATTCCAATTCTGTGGTCTGTGCATTCGTGCACCAAGACACAAGAACTGCAACAACGAAAAATAAAAACCTCTTCATTCTATCATGATATTATTTAATGTACAAAGTTAAGACATTCCCCCATTTCGACCAAAGAATCTCTCTCAAAAAGAAGCACTTTATAACAAAAGGAACGCTCATAAGGCGTATTTGCAATCTGTCACACCAATATCATCGCAAGAAAAACACGACTCCCGCCCTACTTCCGTTCTTTTCTTATAGAAAAAGAAACATTCCATTTTGAGCTATTGATGGTTTTTATTATCTTTGCAACCATAAACCTACAATTGAAGATACCATGAGTAAGCAAGGACATCCCAAAGGGCTCTATCTGCTGTTTGTCACAGAAATGGCAGAGCGTTTTTCCTACTACGGCATGAGAGCTGTATTCACACTATATATGGTTGCGGCGCTTTTCACGATGGATGCAGCCAGCGAGATCTACGGCTATTACACAGGACTCGTCTATCTCACCCCACTGCTCGGCGGATACATAGCCGACCGCTATTGGGGCAACCGCCGGAGCATCATTGTTGGCGGCTTGCTGATGGCACTTGGGCAATTCTTCATGTTCCTCAGCGCCAGCTTCGTCCAGCCTTCCATCCATGAAGCAGAAGGCATGATAGACCCGGCCATCGACAATCGGCTAACTATCGCATTCATGATAAGCGGACTTTTTTTCTTAATCTTAGGCAACGGCTTTTTCAAGCCAAACATCTCCACGATGGTCGGAAGCCTCTACAAGCCCGATGACAGACGGAAGGACACCGCCTTTACCATTTTCTACATGGGCATCAACATCGGTGCCACTTTAGGGCCTTTGGTTTGCGGCATCTTTGAAGGAGACTATCTGAACCCGACCCGCTTCAAATGGGCGTTCCTATGCGCTTGCATCATGATGCTGCTATCCATCATCGTCTTCTACCTGTTTCAGCACAAATACCTCATTGACTGCGAGGGGAAAGCCATCGGACTTCCTCCCCAACCTGCTACACGCCTCGCTTCCAACGAAACATCACGTCCCCAAGAGCCTCTAACACGCAAGGAGAAGCAACATATTGCCGTCATTTTCATTGTTGCCCTGTTTGTCATCTTCTTCTGGGCCGCTTACGAACAAGCAGGCGTGTCGCTCACCTATTTTGCTGATCAGCAAACCGACCGCCACATTTTCGGCTGGGAAATGCCCACCAGCTACTTCCAGTCTTTCCCCGCCATCTTCGTCGTGCTTCTCGCTCCTCTCATGTCAATGATTTGGGAAGTACTTGGCCGTTTTGGTAAAGAGCCGTCTTCCACCATGAAGCAAGCCATTGGATTAGCATTCCTCTCGTTAGGCTATCTCTTTATCGCTTTTGGTGTCAAGGAGGTAGAACCAGGCATGAAAGTCAGCATGATATGGCTCACAGGACTGTACTTCATTCACACGCTCGGCGAACTGAGCCTGTCCCCTATCGGCTTATCCTTAGTCAGCAAACTGTCTCCCAAGCACTTAGCCAGCCTCATGATGGGTATCTGGTTCATGTCCACAGCCATCAGTAATATGCTGGCAGGCAAACTCGCCACTCTTTACCCAGATGGCACAACAAAGACGCTTCTCGGGTTCGAAATTAGCTCTCTCTACGATTTCTTCATGGTATTCGTCATCATGTCTGGTATTGCCGCAGTATGTCTTGCCGCTATCACTCCTATGCTTAAACGAATGTCTGAAGATTAAAAAAAACGGAGATTCCTAATTCATAGTTAGCAATTAAATTAGTATCTTTGCACCCACAGTCGAAAGACTATCACAATAAAAAACTTTATTTATATAGTTATATTATGGAAAAGACTACTGCAATGCGTGCTCCGCACAGCAAAATGAATTATGCGTTGCAATATCCAGACAACGAAGGAGGAATGAACGAGCGCATCAAGCGCCTGCGCCAGCAAAGCGTAGAGACCGAGCCCACGCTCACCATTGAACGTGCACTCATCGAAACAGCCTTCTACAAGGAAAACTACGGAAAAATGCCTAATTGCATTCTTCGGGCACGCAACTTCTATGAAATATGCAAACAAAAGACCATTTATATCGGTGAGGACGAACTGATTGTCGGTGAACGAGGTCCCAAGCCCAAAGCCGTGCCGACCTTCCCTGAACTCACCTGCCACACAGTAGAGGACTTGCACACACTCAACACGCGTGAACTCCAGCCCTACCGCATCTCACAAGAAGACATCGACACCTACGAGCGCGAAGTCATCCCTTACTGGGAAGGACGCACCCAACGAGAACGCATCTTCAGCCACGTCAGCAAAGACTGGGAAGAAGCATATCATGCAGGTGTTTTCACCGAGTTCATGGAGCAGCGAGCAGGAGGACACACATCTATGGACGGTAAAATGTACCAGCGCGGACTTCTCGACTGCAAGGCACTCATTGCCAAGACCATTGCCGAGCTCGACTTCATCAACGACCCTGAGGCCACAGACAAACAGCAGGAACTGCAAGCCATGGACATCTCATGCGATGCAGCCATTCTCTTTGCCGAGCGTCATGCCGACCTTGCAGAGAAGATGGCAGCAGAGACAGACAATCCTCAGCGCAAGGCTGAACTGCTGAAGATTGCAGACGTGTGCCGTTGGGTACCAGCACACGCACCACGCGACATGCAGGAAGCCATCCAAATGTACTGGTTCGTACACCTCGGCACTGTAACCGAACTGAACGGATGGGACTGTATGAACCCCGGACACATAGACCAGCACTTGTACCCATTCTACCAGAAAGGCCTTGAAGAAGGCACCATGACTCGCGAAAAGGCAAAAGAGCTCATATCCTGCTTCTGGATTAAGTTCAACAACCAGCCAGCGCCCCCAAAAGTCGGCATCACCGCATTGGAATCAGGAACCTATAACGACTTCACCAACATCAACATAGGCGGCATCGACAAGTATGGAAACGATGCAGTCAACGAACTCTCCTACGTCATCCTTGAAGTGCAGGAAGAACTCCACGAACTGCAACCAGGTCTGTCCATCCACGTATCCAAAGTCACCCCCGACGAGTTCGTAATGGCTGGCGCAAGAGTCATCCGCCAAGGCCACGGCTACCCATCCTGCTTCAACCCCGACACCTATACCCAAGAACTGGTGCGCCAAGGAAAGACACAGGAAGACGCCAACGAAGGCGGTTGCTCTGGATGTATCGAAGTTGGCGCATTCGGCAAAGAGGCATACATCCTCACTGGCTACCTCAACACACCTAAAATCTTCGAGATTACGCTCAACAACGGCATCGACCCCGTAACTGGCAAGAAATTGGGACTCGAAACAGGCGACCCACGCAACTTCAAGACTTACGAAGAACTGTACGAAGCTTATCACAAGCAGATGCTGCACTTCGTCAATATGAAGCTGGCTGTCAACAACTACATCGAGCGCATGTTCTCGCTCTATGCGCCAGCCACATTCCTCTCGCTTTTCATTGACGACTGCATCACGCGCGGACGCGACTATTACAGTGGAGGAGCACGCTACAACACCACCTACATTCAATGCACGGGACTTGGCACTATCACCGACTGTCTCTCCACGCTGAAAAAGCACGTCTTCGAGGACAAGAAATTCACTATGGACGAAATACTCGACGCTGTTGCAACCAACTTCGAAGGCAACGAAAAGATGCGTCAATTCATCATCAACCGCACGCCATTCTTCGGCAACGATGATGACTACGCTGACAGCATTGCCGTAAAGGTTTACGATGACCTCGTCAATGCCATCGAGGGACACCCCAACACACGAGGCGGCAAGACACAGCTCAATATGCTTTCAACCACTTGCCACAACTACTTCGGTTCCGTCTGTGGCGCCTCCGTCAATGGCCGTCTGGCCAAGTTCGCCATCAGCGACGGCACTTCGCCTGCACATGGAGCAGACACCAACGGACCGACTTCTGTCATCAAGTCGCTCGGCAAACTCGACCAGACAAAATCAGGCGGAACGCTGCTCAACGTACGCTTCGTGCCCTCGCTCCTCAAGCGCGATGAAGACCTCAAGAAACTGGTTTCTCTCATCCGCGCTTACTTCAACATGGGCGGACACCACATCCAGTTCAACATCGTGGACACGCAGACACTCCTCGACGCCCAGAAGCAACCCGATAACTACAAGGATTTGCTCGTTCGCGTAGCTGGCTACTCCGACTACTTCAACGACATGACCGAACAACTGCAAAACGAGATTATAGCACGCACAGAGAACGAGGAGTTCTAAGCATCCAGCAACACATCTTCGATTGAACACATATCAAGCACCCCTCGGGCACGCCATTCGCGCTCGAGGGGTAGAAAACATTCAGAATCATGACAAAAGACATATTCTTGGCTGGCGGTTGCTTTTGGGGCACCGAGCATTATTTCAAGCAGATAGAGGGTGTAACAAACACCGAAGTGGGATTCGCCAATGGGCAGACTGCAGTTCCCACGTATGAAGAAGTTTATACCGACACGACCGGGCATGCGGAGACGGTGCGCGTCGAGTATGATGATACCATCGTAGATTTGGAGTTTCTGCTACAGATGTTCTTCAAGGCCATCGACCCGACCAGCCTCAACAAGCAGGGACACGATGAGGGCACACGCTACAGGACTGGCGTGTACTACACTTCGGAAGAAGACCTTCCCGTCATCAAGAAAGTATTTGCCGAGCAGCAGAAAGAACTGAATCAGCCCATCGCCGTAGAAGTTGAGCCATTGGACTGTTTCTACCCAGCAGAAGAATACCATCAGGACTACCTTGACAGAAACCCCGACGGCTACTGCCATTTGCCTTTAGAGCTATTCGCTTTCGCACGGAAAGCTAAAAAGGGGCAGCGTTAAAGTTCCTTTCCTGCAAGACTTGGCCGTCCCGTTTTTGTAACACAGGGGAATGTTACCTGTGCAATTGTGGGCGGTGTCGCAAATATTACACAGGCGGTGTCGC
>JAUMXY010000002.1:16259-94750 GCA_030528885.1 Bacteroidales bacterium
GTCTGAATTAGCATCGGTCGCAGGAGCAAGCGCTGTGCTTGCAGGCGGTGTCATAAATGCCACACAGGGCAGTGTTACAACTGCACCGCAATTCCACCCACATTTACGCGCAACCGGCAACCTTTTCTGCCCCTGAATGCACTAGGTCCCCAAAGTTGCAGGAGGAGAGGAAAAAGCTCAACAGGAATCGTTGCTTTTTTATAAAAAATCCTTACCTTTGCAAGAAATTCAGCAAAGTGCATTCTTTATGGCTTTAATCTTCGACATCAAACGGTTTGCCATCAACGACGGGCCAGGCATCAGGACTACCATCTTCATGAAGGGATGTCCCCTGCGTTGCGTGTGGTGCCACAACCCCGAAGGGCTTTCTGAGAAACCCGTGAAGCTGTACACGAAGAAAAAGTGCATCGGATGCCAAAGCTGCGTAGAAGTCTGCCCTCAGCAAAACCTAGTGCTGACAGCCGATGGCATTCAAGATTTGGGCAACTGCATCGCCTGCGGAAAATGCACAGATGAATGCCCCACCCTCGCCTTGGAAATGGCTGGCAAGGAGTGGAAGATGGAAGAGCTGATGAAAGTGGTGGAGAAAGAACGCGCTGTGATGGAGGAAAGCGGCGGAGGCGTGACGGTGTGCGGCGGAGAGCCTATGATGCATACTGATTACTTGTGCGACTTGCTGGACGAACTGGGCAGAAGAAGCATACACCGAACCGTAGACACCACCCTGTTCTGCTCGTCTGAAAATGTGCAGAGAGTAGCAGAAAGATGCGAGTTGTTTCTGGTAGACCTGAAGGTGATGGACAGCGAAGTGCACAAGAAGTACACGGGAGTGAGGAACGAGCAGATTCTGCAGAACATCCAACTGCTAAGCGAGTTGGGAAAGAAGTTCTGGATTCGTATTCCTCTCATTGTAGGGGTGAATGCCGACGAGGAGAACTTGGCTGCTTCAGCACAGTTTTTGGCAAAGCTGCCCACCAAGCCCGAGATGGTAAATCTGCTGATTTACCACGACGTGGGCAAAGGAAAACATGCGCGTATGGGCTCCGCATACAACCCAGCCGACTATCAGATGGAGCCCCCGTCGGAAGAAGCGCAGCAGCAGGCGCTCTGCATCATGCAGCAGCACGGACTGAACGCCAAGATTGGCGGATAAATTGGACACCTATTATATAATATATATATATGAGAATTACTATCAAGATTGGCAGCAACGTGCTAACACGTGCTGACGGTTCACTTGACGTCACACGCATGTCATCGCTCGTTGACCAAATTGCCATCCTTCGCAATCAGGGACACGAAATCATCCTCGTTTCTTCTGGTGCCGTAGCAAGCGGACGCAGCGAACTCAAGCATATTCAGCACGACCTTGATTCTGTGGACCAGCGGCAGCTTTTCTCAGCTGTAGGACAGGCCAAGCTCATCAATCGGTATTTTGAGATGTTCCGTGAATACGGCATCCCCGTAGGGCAAGTGCTCACCACAAAAGAAAACTTTTCCGACTCAGAGCATCGCAAGAACCAAGAGAACTGTATGCGCGTGATGCTCGAGAACGACGTGCTGCCTATCGTGAACGAGAACGACACCGTATCCATCACCGAACTGATGTTTACCGACAATGATGAGTTATCAGGCCTGATAGCCAAGATGACTCAATCGCAGATGCTCATCATTTTGAGCAACATCGACGGTGTCTTCACGGGTAATCCCAACGACCCCGAATCAAGACTCATCAGCATTGTCAAGCCTGGCAAGAAACTGGACGACTACATTCAGGCGAGCAAGTCGAGTGCGGGCAGGGGCGGCATGCAGAGCAAGTCTTCTGTTGCGACGAACACGGCAGCAGAAGGCATCAGCGTCATCATTGCCAACGGAAAGAGAGACGACATACTTGTTAAATTAATGAATGACAGGGACAACACACCCTGCACCGAGTTTTTATGCTGAAAGAATATTTCCAATCGGCGAAGGATGCAAGCATAGACCTTGCCCTTCTCGACAACGATACCATCAATCAGATTCTGCTCGCCGTAGCAGACAAGGCGATAGCCGAGACTGAGAGCATTCTCGAGGCTAATGCCAAGGACCTCAGCCGCATGGACAAGGACAACCCCATGTACGACCGTCTGAAACTCACCCAAGAGCGCATCGAAGGCATTGCTGGCGACACACGCAATGTGGCAAAGTTGCCCTCTCCGTTAGGAAAGGTGCTGAAGCACACGACACTTCCCAACGGATTGGACCTGAAGCGCATCAGCGTCCCATTCGGGGTCATCGGCATCGTCTACGAAGCACGTCCCAACGTGACTTTCGATGTATTTTCCTTATGTCTTAAGGCGGGGAGTGCCTGCATCTTGAAGGGTGGGAAAGATGCAGACGACAGCAACCGCGCCATCGTCTGCCTCATCAAATCTGTGCTCAAAGACTTCGGGGTCAATGAGAACGCCATCACACTGCTTCCCGCCACCCATGAGGCAACAGGAGAGCTGCTCCATGCTAACGGCTATGTCGATCTCGTCATTCCACGTGGCAGCAAACGCCTCATCGACTTTGTACGCCAAGAGGCATCTGTACCAGTCATTGAGACAGGAGCAGGAGTGTGCCACGCCTATTTCGACAAAGAGGGCGACACAGAGAAAGGCGCTCGCATCATCAACAATGCCAAAACGCGCCGCGTCAGCGTCTGCAATGCGCTCGACTGC
The DNA here is from genome assembly GCA_030528885.1 of Bacteroidales bacterium. GTDB lineage: Bacteria > Bacteroidota > Bacteroidia > Bacteroidales > Bacteroidaceae > Minthosoma. Next base: position 18,962 of record JAUMXY010000002.1, read on the forward strand.
ACTATTATCCACGAAGACCGGCTTGCGGACCTGCCAGCCATCTGCGCCCCGCTGAAAGAAAGCAAGGTGCTGATTTATGCAGATGCTCCTGCCATGGCAACACTTAAGGGCAACTATCCAAACGAATTGCTCAAACCTTCTACGGAAGAGAGCTACGGAACAGAATTCCAGTCATACACGATGGCCATCAAAGTCGTAGCATCAGCAGACGAAGCCATTAGGCATATCCGCCGCTTTGGCTCAGGGCATTCGGAGTGCATTATCACAGAAAGCCGCGCTACAGCAAACAAGTTCCTTGCCCAAGTCGATGCTGCCTGCGTTTACCACAACGCTCCCACAGCGTTCACCGATGGCGCACAGTTTGGACTCGGTGCCGAGATCGGTATTTCCACACAGAAACTCCATGCTCGGGGTCCCATGGCGCTGGAAGAGATTACCACTTATAAATGGATTATCGAAGGAGACGGGCAAATCAGACCTCAATAATAGCCACAAACAAAAAAAAGCGAGAGGCTCAGAACAATCATCGGGAAGTCCGACATCAGTTCTGAGCCTCTCGCTTTATATGGCAGATGGCTACTTCACCTCCTCAAAATCGATATACACACCTTCATTTCTATCAAACATTTTAGCATCAGCAGCCCCTTCACAACTTTCTTTTTTAGCTTTATTAGCGGTTTGTGAAAAATTGTCGTGTCCAGATGACGTTTTGGCACGACGACCCTGAGCTTTCTCGTTTCGCCCCCAACCTGTCAACTGCATAAAGAGCCTCCTCAAATTAGAAAAGCCTCCCAGCAGCTTGCTCAACAGGTATGCACCAATAAACAGAACTGCCAATATCGCGAACAGCACAACAAATATGATTCCTAAAATAAATGCAGACATATATCTATTCAGTCATTAAGAAGGAGAACATTCTCCTTACTCCTTTCCAGGCAAAACAGATGCCAGAATAGACATAACGACATAAAGGCCTATACACTCTGCCACACCGCGGATAAGGCCAATCCACACATTGCCCTCCGCTACTCCGCTAATAGCCCCCACAACAAGAATCACTGCAGAAAGTCCTAAAAAGAGAAATTTCACTTTCTCCTTCTTCCACGACAAGCTCTTAAAGGCAAACATCGGCACTTCGCATACCAGAAGCCAACAGAAAAGCATCATGAACAAGAAGAGGAAAAAGGCATTGAAACGAGGACCTGTCAGCCACCCTTCGCTGCTTGCTATCAGCGCACCCCAAAATATCGCATTGGCAGGAGTCGGCATACCGATAAAGCCCGTGTGCTGCCGCTCGTCTATGTTGAATTTGGCCAGTCGCAACGCAGAAAAGGCTGCCATAAGGAAAGCAGTGAACGGCATCACCTCAAAGACAAACTCGTTTGCCATGAAGCTCGGATAAGCCACTTTGCTGAACAATGAAAACAGCATAGCAGAAGGAGCAACGCCAAACGTCACGCAATCAGCAAGCGAATCCAACTCCACTCCCATTTTACCACTGACACCAAGAGCACGCGCCACCATGCCATCAAAGAAATCAAAAAAAGCACCCAACAAAACAAAAAGGAATGCAAACTGAAAACCTCCATAAAAAGCACAATAAGCAGCAATGCAGCCGCAGATAAGGTTACAGCATGTGAGAATATTCGGTATATGCTTCTTCATATTAAATTATTTGGCATTTAAGGGGGAAAGGCGCCTCGCCGCCCTGCATCACTTGAGTCGGGCAATCAACGTCTCGTCGCCAACCGTCGCCTGCCCCATCTTCACCAACACTTCTGTGCCAAGAGGCAAGTACACATCCACGCGACTTCCGAACTTAATAAATCCCATATGGTCATCAATGTAGCATTCCTCACCCACTTTAGGATAAGTGACGATTCTACGCGCACATGCTCCTGCAATCTGACGCGCCATCACCTCCTCCCCGTAAGGAGTGCGTATCACTACCATCGAACGCTCATTTTCCGTACTCGCCTTAGGCAAATAAGCTTTCATGAAATTACCATTCTGATGTCCCACTTTAACAATTGTCCCCTCGCAAGGAATCCAATTGGCATGAACGTTCGTCAAACTCATAAAGATGGAAATCATCAGCCTTCTATCATGGAAATACTCCATTTCTTCCACCTCCTCTATCACAACCACATGCCCGTCAGCCGGCGCCACTACCGACTTGTTCGTAGGCCCATTAAACATACGAATCGGACAACGGAAGAAATTGAGCAAAATGGCATAAGCTATCACAACAAGCGCAATAATGGCATACGAGCCCCAAGACAAAGTGCTTCTCGAGAACCACGCCAAACAAATCACCAACACCGCCAAACATCCCGTATAAAGCAACGTATGCTTCCCTTCGTGATGCAAGCGAATCTTGTTCCTGCGCTTATTATGAATCAACGGTTTTTCTTTTGACATTATAGCTAGGGTTATGCTGTTCTATCACTTAGATTGTATGCAAAGATACAAAATAAATCTCAACTCCCCACCTATAATTCATCTTTTTTTCAAAAAAGGTCGACAAAACACATTTTCCGTTCATTTTTCCACGAAAGTTTTTGGGAAATCCAAAATAAAACTCTAACTTTGCAGTCGCATTCGGGAAAGAGCCTGTTTTTTCAGCAGTCCCCACCACCGAACGCTTATGAGGATTGTGCTATGGTGTAATGGCAGCACTAGAGTTTTTGGTTCTCTCAGTCTAGGTTCGAATCCTGGTAGCACAACCCGAGAACGGGACACAAGGAAAACATCCCATCTCACCTTTGGACTTGTAGCTCAGTTGGTTAGAGCAACAGACTCATAATCTGGAGGTCCCTGGTTCAAGCCCAGGCTGGTCCACACATCAAAGGCAGTTGCTTTCGCAACTGCCTTTGATGTTTTTCCATTATTTAGAAGCCGGGGACACCACCCTTAGGATTATTTCACAATATAAGTATTAAAGGAGTGCGGCCGCAGTTCCATGTTGAGGTACTTCTTGTCGAGGTGGACAGAGAAGGAGGCTGTCGCGTCAGTAAAGTTACCAGCAATGACAATGAAGGATTCTCCATCGCGGTAGACAAGCACAGGAGTCTGGCTCAATTCTCGACCAGCATAGCCGACCATCTCAGCCCCAGGCTTCACAAAATGGCTAAAGTGCTTGTAGGCGTAATATTCGGCGGTATAGCGCATCGCCCGTGTACGGCTGTCCACCTGCACCAGCGCATTCTGAGTCCAGCCCCATGTGGAGCGGCCATTGTCTGTGAGGATGAAGTTCCAATTGTAATACTCGTCCACTCCGTTGCCCAAATTGTCGGAGAGCAGGAAGAACGTGTGCTCTCCAGCCTTCCAGTCCATAGTCCCATTGCCGCATTCACTCTCCGACATCATCAGGCGCAGCTTGGGGTAGCGCTTGCGGAGCTGGGGCAGATTGTTGCGGCATTCCCACTGTGTGCCTATTCCCACGATGTTCGACTGCAATTCCTCGTTGTCAAGGGTGCGCTCCACATAGTCGAGGCGGTTGGTGTTGATAGTGCCGAACCACAGTTCTACTTCCGGATGATGCTTGCGCAGAGTCGGCGCCAGATAGTCATTGTTGAAACGCTGCGCGCCTTCCGCCGTCCATGGGCAACCGGGATATGGAGTGTAAGAATATGCCTCGTTCTGGTACATCACCTTTGTGATAGGCAGTCCTTCTGCCTTGTAGAGGTCGATGAAGCGGCAGAACATATCAGCATAGCATTGCAGATAGCGAGGGTCCTGGATGAAATAATCCTGAGATGCCATTCTCCGCGGGAACACGCCGTCTCTGTCACCCAGCAGCTTCATCTCGTCGGGGTCAACAGATGCCGACTTGTCCATGTAGAGCAGATAGTCCTGTTTGGGGTCTTGCGTGTTCGTCGAGTTAGACAGCACGCAGTAGTCCTGATTGATTTTCATCCATGTAGGAGGGCTCCACGGACTCATGAAAAGCTGCAGCGCCGGGTAGTATTTCTGCGCCGCCCGCGCCAAAGGTATGATATTGCGGCGGTCTCGGTCAATATTGAAATAGCGCAGTTCAAAGTCGCCCGACACCTCACTGCAACTGTACCAGCTGCGAGCATAGTCATTGGCATTCATTGAGACACGTCCATGGGTGAACTTCAAATCGCCATCGGGAGAAAAGAGGTCGCTCATCAGGCGATCCTGATCATCGCGAGAGAGCAGATTGAATGCGTCGAAGTCAAGTTCGTTGAACGTTGTGCCCCACGCTTGGAAAGGCGTGCCCCTATCTTCGGCAGTCGCGTTCACCACCACCTTAGCCGTTGGCTTTGCCGCCATGCGCACGCGTTCCGTCTTCCATGTCTCTTTCTCTGTCGTGGAATAGTGGGTAACCGACTGCGCCATCGCTGCCGATGGCGCCAAAAGAGGGGCAACCAACACGAAGCCCACCATACTTAAAATCTTTGTACAAAATAGTTTCATTGCAGAATTATTCTTTAATTGCTAAATAGTCAGCAGCGCAAGCCCCAACAGAGCTTCGCCTTTTTGGATATGCAAAGATAACAATATTCCCTGAATATACCACAAAGTCTCCTTAAAAATCCTTTGCTTCCCCACCCCTCTCCCCGTCCTTCTTGTACTTTAAAAGCGGTGCGACTTAGACCCGCGAACCAGAGTGGGATTAAATCTTGTTTAGTATCTGCATGGAGGCACTGGGCATTTTCACCTTGTGCCTCTTTTCTTCTTGAGGTGGGCTGGGCAAGTGGCTACAAACGCACACCGTGCAGAGAAGGTTTCAGACACCGTGTGCATAATAACACGAACACCCTGTGCCTATTATTTCCGACACGGGCGGCATGTATGAATATCAACGATTTAGATTTTTGGAGGGGAAAGGGCACAAAAAGCGTGTCCGAGGTACGATACGTTATCAAAACGCGAGTTCGATATAACAAAAACATGTTTTTTGCAGTGCCTCTGCGATTGCAAAGCGACTCTCAATATCGAACTGACGTTGAAACGGAAAGATTGCCCACCATCACAGAAGGGCAAAATTGGAAGACAAGAGAAGTTGGCGAGGCGGACGCCCGTTTCATCCTCCCTCGCAAGCGTATCTGTTAATTACTAATAAACAGAAAATCATTACTAAAAATAAAAGTTAAAAGATTGTTTTTAAGAAGAAAAACATTACTAAAGTTTTCGTTAATTAAAAGTTTAGTAGTACTTTTGCCACAGAAAACGAAAACTTTAGTAAGCAATGAAAAGAATCAAGGACACCAAGACGCTGACAAAGGCAGAGATGGAAATAATGAACTACCTTTGGGACATGGAAGGCGGAGGCGGCACCGTGCGCGATGTGCTCGCCTGCTACCCCGAGCCACACCCCGCCTACACGACAACTGCCACATTCTTGAAAATCCTGACTCAGAAGGGGTTTGTCGATGCCGAGAAGCGCGATGGCGAGGGAAAGACGTTCTTTTTCCGTCCGCTCATCAGCCGCGACGAATACCGCAAACGAGCAATGGAAGAAGTGAAAGAGAGCTTTTTCGGCGGCTCAGTCAAGTCGCTCGTCAGCTTCTTCGTACAAGAAGAGAAGATTTCAGAAGAAGACCTAAAAGAACTGCTTGAACTCACCCGCAAGCACTAAAACCTAAAACCATGATGACCTATATCATAAAATCCGCCATCGTCCTTTCCGCCCTGTACCTGCCCTACATGCTGCTGCTTCGGAAAGAATCCTTCTTCCGCTTCAACCGGGCAATGCTGCTGTGCATCATGATGTTGTCGCTCACGCTTCCCCTGTTCGACATACACGCCTTGTCGTGGGAGAGCAACCCCATGAGCGAACACTTGCCAAGCTACACGCAGCCCGTTCTCGTGCCCTCCCCTCACGAACCGCAAGCCGACGCAGTCCTGGCAACAGCGGAAACGGGAAGCACCAATTGGTGGCACATCATCTCCCTCCTCTACATCATCGGCATGGCCATCATGCTGGCAACCAAGCTGACGCAGCTCGGCATTCTCTATCGCAAAATACGGCAGGGCGTGCTGTGGGCAGACAAACAAGAGGGCGTCACCATCTACTGCCACATCCACCCCATCGCCCCTTTCAGCTGGATGCGCTCCATCGTCATCAGCGAAGACGACTACACCAACAACGCCAGCACCATACTGCGCCATGAAATGGGGCACATCCAAAACCACCACTCACTCGACATCGTGCTGCTCAACGCCTGCCAAGTCATCCAATGGGCAAATCCGCTCGTCTGGGTTATGGCGCATTCCCTGCGCGACGTGCACGAGTACGAAGCCGACGACGCTGTACTGCGCAGCGGTGTCAGCATCCATCAATATCACAATCTGCTTATAAAGAAAGCCGTTGGCTCCAGTTCCTACGCCTTTGCCAACAGCTTTAATCACAGTTTACTAAAAAAACGTATCACTATGATGTTAAAAAAGAAATCCAATCCATGGATGCGCAGCAAGGCGCTGTACATCCTCCCCGTGGCAGTCGTTGCGCTCAGCGCATTCGCCACTCCAGAGTTGAACAACCGTGCCAACACAGGCACAGAAGTCATGAACAGCGGCAAAGTTACAGAAAAATCTGCAACTTCACAAGACTTGAAGAATTTTTCTGCTTCAACAGCTCCAGACGAAGAGGATGCCATCTTCATGATTTGCGAAGAAATGCCCGAATTCGAAGGCGGTGCTGCCAAGATGATGGAACACCTGATGCGCAATCTGAAATACCCTAAAGAAGCCCAAGAGCACGGCATACAGGGAAAAGTCATCGTAAGCTTTGTGGTTGAGAAAGATGGCAGCTGCACCAACTTTGAAGTGGTGCGCAATTCTTCCGAGGCCAAAGACATAAGAGCCACAGTCGTAACAGTGCAGAACACTGGTAAAGAAACGGAAGAAACCACAAATGCGGAAGACGAACGAAAAGCCCAAGCAGCAAAGGAAGCGCTCAACCAGGAAGCCATCAGAGTGTGCAAGCTCATGAAATTCAAGCCAGGCAAGCAAAGAGGACAGGCTGTAAGAGTTCGCTTCACTGTACCACTCACATTCCGCCTCCAATAACAAAGCTGAAAAATCAGAACAGAAAGAGTTAGTAATTAAGATTAGTTAAACGCAGTGTACACAATACCCGCGCCGTCAGCGATGATAGCGCGGGTTTATTGCCTTTAACGATAAAGCATTAAAGATTAGAACAAAACGCTAATTTTCCATCTGAAGCAAGTCCTTAATTCAAGAAAAAGCACTACCTTTGCCACAAATGCGCATCCATGAAACAGAAACTGTTGGCAACCCTTCTATTCTGCTTGGCAGCAACCGTGGCACGAGCTCAGACAGAGTTCGTCATAACGGCTATTGCCCCAGCACATCCAGCGGAAGCGCCGCTTGCCAAAAACGGCAGGCAGCTCGAAGTGCAGGCAGAAGTGCAGGACCACCTGACGCACGACCCCGTGAAGGTGTCAGCAGCCGAACTGCTGCTGGCATCGGACAGTTCTTTTGTGGATAGCATGCGCACATCCTTTCAAGCCAATCCCGACTACTCTTCCTATTCGCTCGTCAGAGGAATCGTAAACCAGGCAGGAGACTATCTCATCAGACTCAGTGCCGAGGGATACCAAACAGCCTATGTGCCCTTTTCCGTCAAGAAGCTCTACAAGAAGGAACGGCACCGCATGCTGAAGACCATCTATCTGAAGAAACAGAAGAAAAAGCAGGAGATGAAACTGGGGGAAGTGACGGTAACTGCCACCAAGCTGAAGTTCTACATGGACGGCGACACGCTGGTGTATGACGCTGACGCATTCAGCATGGCAGAGGGCTCGATGCTGAACGAGCTCATCAAGAAATTGCCAGGCGTGACACTGGAGCGAGGCGGTGTCATCAAGGTGAACGGCAAGACAGTCAGTGCGCTGCTGCTGAACGGCAAGGACTTTTTCGACGACGACCGCGAGCTGCTGCTGGAAAACATGCCTTCGTATATGGTCAAGCACATACAGTCGTATGAACGTGTGCCAGAGCACCTGAAGGGCACTCCGAGAGAGAAGACAGCAAAGAAGGAGCTGGTCATGAACGTAAAGCTGAAACGGGAATACGCTACAGGGTGGCTGGCGAATGCCGAAGCTGGAGGCGGAAGCACCTTCAGCAAGAGCGAGCGAGGGAAACTCGACACCAAATATCTCGGCCGCTTGTTTGGCCTGCGATTTACCGACCGGTCAAGGCTGATGCTCTACGCTAACGCCAACAACTTGAATGACTACCGTGCCCCCGGCGACGAGGGAGACTGGTCGCAGCTGTCGCAATCGCAAGGCCTCACGAAGTCCTACACGCTGGGCGGCAACCTACAGACAAGCAACCAAGATGACAGTTTCAACTATCAGGCCAACATGGAAGGGTCATACCGCGACTCGGACGAGGGCAGCAACAGCAGCGGGGCGACGTTTCTGGAGGGAGGCGACACTTACAACCGCTCGTCCACCCAAGGGAACGACCGCGAATGGCGCATGGCAACAAGGCAGCATCTGAGATTTAGAGACCAAGAGGGAGACGGCGAGTTCGTCAAAGACATATACTTCCAAGCGACCCAATCCATCAACTACAAGAAACAAAAATTCACATCGCTGTCTGCCGATGCGACCCTGACAGAGGACGTGGCCGGGCAGCTGGGAAAGGAATGGATGGACAGCATCATGGCGCCTCACGGAGGCAACCTGCTGAAGCGCTACGTCATCAACCGAAGCCTGTTGAACCGAAGAGGAAACAATGAGGAATTAAACACCACAACAACCGGGTTCCTCGACTTCTCGCCAGCACATAATGACTATATAAGCTTCACTTTGATGTTTGACCACTCATACATAAAGCACAAGAGGAAAAGCTACACGCATTACCTGCTGGACTATCCAAGCTCTTCTACCCCCTCCGACTTCCGCAACAGATACAACCCGACAAAAGATTTGACCCACCAATGGAGTGTCACACCCCAGATGACTTGGGCATTGGACCCGAACAACAAACACAACATCAGTGCTGACTACAGATACAACTACCACTACAACAGCAGCAACAGCCCACTGTATCTGCTGCACATGCTAGAGGGATGGAACACGGCTGACACACAGCACGAGCTGGGAATGCTCCCTTCGACAGAAGAGATGCTGAGCACACTCGATGCCTGCAACAGCTCTGACTCGAAGACACGGGTGCACAGCCATACACCCAACATCAGATACACCCTGCGAATGGACAATGCCAAGACCGGAAGCTACTCATCCTTGACTTTGGGCATCTCGATGCCTATGAGAAACGAGAAGATGGACTACCACAGAGGAATGCAAGTGGATACGCTGATGAACCGCAACACGATGTTTGTCAACGCAAGCATCAACATCTTCCACGACATCTTCAAGCGCAACAGGAGCATCAGCGGAGGCTACAGCATCAGTCACAACGCACCGTCGATGACGAGTCTGCTAGACATTCGAGACGACCGAAACCCGCTGTTCATCACGCAGGGGAACCCCAACCTGAAAAGCACTCGAACGCACCGATTCGATGCCACCTATCGCGACAAGTTCGGCAAAACATTCTTCTACATCAATGTCAACGGCTACATCACAGAGAACGCAGAAGCGTCAGGGTTCATCTACAACAAGGAAACAGGCGTGCGAACCATAACGCCCGACAACGTGAACGGGAACTGGAACATGTATGTATCGTCAAGAGCCGACTTTGCGCTTGACCCTCATGAGAAATGGCGCCTGACAGACCAGTTGTCCTACCAGTACAGCCACAATGTAGACCTGAGCGGAACGAATGAGAGCCTGCGCGCTACACGCTCGGTGGTAAATTCCAACTATTTCACCAAAGACCTCGCCATCGACTGGCGACCGACCGACAAGATGGAGTATAGCGCCAACGGAAAGCTCACCTATCAGCACTCCTCCAGCGCACGCGAGGGGTTCACCGACATCAACGCCTTCACATTCCAGTACGGCATCAGCGGACAAATCGAATTGCCGTGGAACATTCAATGCTCAACAGACCTGACCATGTACAGCCGCCGCGGATACAGCGAAGCCTCGATGAACACGAACGAGCTGGTGTGGAATGCCCGAGTGGCAAAACGACTGATGAAAGGACAGCTGACCATCATGTTTGACGGCTTCGACCTGCTGGGCAACCTGTCTAACGTGCATCGCTACATCAACGCACAAGGACGTAGCGAGACCATCTACAACATGATACCTTCATACGGCTTGTTCCATGTTATATGGAGACTGAACAAGCAACCCCAAAAGAACAAGTAGAGTTTTTACCCTTTATACTTAGCCGGTGTACATCCGTATTGCTTCTGGAAGCACTTTGCAAAGTATGACGGGCTGGAAAAACCAACCATATAGCACACCTCGTTCACCCTGTAGCTTTCCGACAGCAGCAAAGAAGCGGCATGTTTCAGGCGTATCACTTGAATCATCTCGTTGGGAGTAACATCCGTAAGCGCCTTGATTTTGGAGAACAGACCCGAGCGAGAGATGCCCAGTTCCGAAGCCAGATAGTCCACCGACAGTTCAGGATTGGAGAAGTTCTTCTCTATCACTTTCTCCATCTTATCCAAGAACTCTTGATCCTTGTCACTGATAGTCATGAACTTGATGCGCGCATCATGAACTTCCTGCTCCATACGGATATTGATTTCCTGAATCTCCTGTTCCTTCTGCACGTTGATTTCCTGAATCTCTTGCTCCTTCTGCACATTGATTTCCTGAATCTCTGCCACAAACCTCTTTTCCTTCTTCTTCAGCAGATGACGCACAAAGAAGACCAGCAGCAGAATGGCAACCACCGCATACAGAATCTGTGCAGGCGTATTCCAATAGAAAGGCGGAGTAATGACAATGCGCAAGGAGGCATCTTCCGACTGAAGTCCCTCATTGGTCATAGCACGCACATGCAGCGTATAAGTCCCAGGCGAAAGGTTGGTGTAGGTCACGCTCCTGTGATTGCCCGCCTCAATCCAGCCATCTTCATCAAAGCCCTCCAGATAATAGCTGTAAGAAATGCCTGAAGGCTGGAGATAGCTCATTGCAGAGAATGACACACGGAACACATTCTCCTTATAACTGAGGCGAAGCTCCTCCAGGTAAGGGAGCCTTTCAGGCAATATCTTGCTGCCAACAGGGACAGGGCGGCTATAAACTTCCAGCCCAGTGAACACCACTTGCGGCTTCACGCCATTGCCATGCATCGACTGAGGCGAAAAGGCAATGAAGCCATTGGTTGTCCCCAAATATATCCTGCCGTCATAGCCGCGCAGGATAGCGTCAGGAAGAAAATCTATGCTGGAGATGTTTCCGCCTCCTTTGTAATTCATCAGCACCTCTCCCTTGGTCAGCGAATAGCAGAGAATGCCTTCCGACGTCGCCAGCCAAAGATTGCCTTCCACCGCTGAAATGCCGTACACGCCCAATTCATTGCCTGACAATTCCACTTCATCGAAGCTGTCAGCCTGACGGTCATAGCGGAACAAGCCATTGGAAGTGCCCACCCAGAGCGTTCCCTGCCCATCCTCAAACAGGCAGCTGACCGAAACATGCGAGTTGGCAGCAACCTTCCGACTATCGAAATCGACATAATGCTTCCATTTCCCATCTTTGCCACACGCCCACAGCCCATTACCATCCGTTGCCACCCACAAACAATCCTCACAGTCCTGCATAATATCACTGACGGGAACACCCACTTGCTTCATCACGCTGAACGTGCGAGTCTCAGGATGGAAAAGAGTGACAGCATTGAAAGTGCCCACCCAGATGCGGCTCTGACGGTCGCAGCAGATGGCATAAGAGCTGGCATCAATCCGATTACCCTGTTCGTCCAAGAACTCGGGAATGTTTGTAACCGCCATCGTATTGACATCCACAATATCCATCCCTTGGGCATAGGTGCCCACATACAGGCTATCTCCATCCATGCACAGCGCATGCACATTGTGCTCTGCCCCTTGCTTTGCCAACTTCACCGATGTGAAAGAGTCTTCACCCGGAGTGTAATAGCACAAACCGCCATCGTCGCTCGAAATCCACAAGCGGCGGTAACGGTCTTCACAAAAGCGATTGATGACATTGCCTGACACGGAAGTGCCCCGCTCAGAGTAAACATACGAGATAAAGTTACCCGCTACGGGATGAGAATAGTTCACGCCCCCATAAAAAGTTCCTATCCAGATTCCTCCCTCGCGGTCAAGCATCAACGGATAGACAAAATTGTCACTGAGCGCGCTCGACATAAGACTATTGCGGTCATATTGCCTCATCTTGTTCTGCTTCACATCCAGCGCAAGCAGCCCCTTGTCGCTGCCCAACAACAAGTGACCTTTTTTCACTTCTAATATACTATGTACGTGAAGCATCTTCGAGTCCTGAGGCGTCAGCACCACATCGGCATGATGGGTCGAGGGGGAGAAACGAACCAGCGTACCATTCCACATGCCCATCCACATATAACCAGCATAGTCCTCCGTCAAAGCAATGCCAGAGACGCTTGGACTTTGCTTGCCCGCAAAATCCAGTTCAAACGCCTCAAAGCGCTTCGTCACCATATTGTAGCGAATCAGATTTTCCGAGGCCCAATTGCTCGAAGCCCACACTTCTCCTTTTCTGCTGACATAGATATAACCATAGCGTTTCGTGCCGTCAGGGGTCGGAACAGACGTACAAACGCCAGTTTTCGTATCCAAACATAAGATGCCTTGGCCAATGGTCGCAATCCACAAACACCCTTTATTGTCCATTCTAACACTGGAGACATTTGCAACCTCGCCTTTTTGCAGGGTTGAGAAAGACAAATCGACCCACTTCACACTGTCCAACCGCTGCTGATATAAATAAAGTCCATTCTCAGTCCCAATCCATATAGAGTCCCCGTCCTCTGCCATAGCCGTCACTGACAGAGAGCGCGACTTGGCCACCTGCACGACGCTATGCCCATCGTAGCGGTTCAGTCCCCGACTGGTTCCCATCCACACAAACCCCTTTTCATCTTGCAGCAACGAACGAACCGTATTTGAAGAAAGTCCGTCATTTATAGAAAGATGTGAAAACACCATAGGAGTCTCCAAATAAGAATCCTCTTGGGATTTAGCTATAGAAACCACAAGACCCAACAGAGCAACAAGCAGGATTTTATAAACAGGATTACGCATACGCCAAACATTTAATCAGATAAAAACGCCTTTGTTGAGGCAAAGATAATGAAAAAATAATACAGAGAAACAATAAAATCGTCCGAGAATCGCATCGCGGGGCGCATTTTGTGCAAAATTACTATTCATTTAGACTTTTATTGTATCTAAAACAACAAAAAAGGTGTTACTTTGCATCAGTTTAATAACTGATTTAGATTTGTTAGATAAAAAGATAATTTGTTAGATTAGCCTATTAATGAGAAAGCGAGGAAGAACAGCGGTTCACTCTTACTGATTTTAAGACTACGCATAAATTAACCAAAAGACTAAAAAGCTAACTGACTATTAATATAGAATTGATTAGATAGTAATATATAATAGGTGAAAAACGAGAGAGGGTCAAACGTGAGTTCCACCCTCTCATTTTTTTTGTCCTTATCCCAACTGAACCCAAGCAAGCACATGAGACCTTCCTCATACGCTGTCCGAAATAAAGACCGTCCTCGATTGCTGACGTAACTTTTAAGTTCGCAGAACGGATAGATTTAACCCATTGCCCCCACTTGAGGATTGCGGGTGTTTTTTCGGTGTTCTTCAGGCGTACCCCTCGGGTACGGCATACCGTACCCCTCGGGTCCACCTCATCGGACCCGAGGGGTACGCTTTTTACGCATGCTCTATCGCCACCACCAAATCCGCCCTAAATGGAAGCAGTTTGGCATTCACAGCGCCGAAGGCTTCACCCTGCCATCACGCAAGCAGGATGAAGCCTTCGGCGCCCATAGCAAGAGGCTGCAGCTGCCAATACCAGCACAGGACGTCTCTTGACAGGGAAAATCACTGCAATTCCACCTTCTTCACAACCGGCATTCCCTCTTCAAATGCCAACGTCACCTTGAAGTTTGCGAAATCACTATATATATATAATGGTATAGACTCGTTCTGCTTTGGCTCATAATCGAACTTCAACCGTATATTCGAGCCAGACAGATAGTTTTCCGATGGGCGGATGGCCTTGTCCTTGTCATTCACCTGATGCAGAGAGAACACAGGATCAAGGATTGAAAGGATACGCGGCAACTCGATGCGCAGTTTCTTGTCACCGCCTGTCACCAGATTCTTCACATCCTGCTTCATATCATTCCAAAGGTTTCCGTCGCTCACAGCCGCATAGACCTTCATGCCCTTTTCTATCACAGACAACAGCTTCCCGTCATTCACATTGAAGTCATCCAGCAGCTGCTGCTTGACAGAAGCAATGCCTTTAGCCCGCGATTCCGCCTTCTTGCTTTTCGCTTTCGCCACCGCTTCCGATGCCTTCATGTACTTATAATCCACATTGTCAATCCAGCAAATCTTGTCGTCTGTCATGGCAATGGCACGGATGCGCGTGATGTCGCTATACTTCTTATCCTCGTAGTTCAACTTGACCACCCCTATCTCCGTCTTGTCATTGTGCTTGATGATGTTGACCGAAGGCAGCTTCTGCACGTCATATTCATCCTTATACATGTCGGTGTAGTGCAGACAAAGGAATATACGCACATTCTCCAAATCGATGTCCGAGCGGTTGTTGATGGTTACCTTTATCTCATCATCTTTGTCTGCAAGCGTCCAGTTCATTGTAGGTTCCACCGACACATCAATAAACGACTGCTCCATCAGAATCTGCCTGAAACTGCTGTACATGTTCTCCTCACAGAACTGCATATCGCTCAGCAGGCAATCATACACGCCTTGATTTCCGCGACGATAAAAGTGATTGAAGATTTCCTCCTTACTCTTCTCCGTGTCCCCATGCTGGGCATAATAACGAGCCTTCAGCAAGTTAGGACTGAAAATGCCAAAGCCCTCCATCGTCGAGCGATAGAGTTTCAGCAGGTACTTCCCTTCTGCCGACTTGTTCAAATACGTACGTGCCCTGTAGCTGTCCAGCAAGTCCGTCAAGTCAGCCGCCTGACGCGGATATTCCATCGAAGCCTGGTCAAAGAACGAGACAGCCTTGCCATGCTCACCCATCGAGCGGTAGAGCAACCCCTTCAGCACCAGCGCCGGAGCCGAGCGTGAAGGATATAGCGCCATGTAGCCATCCAGCGTATTCTCTGCCTCCACATAGAAGCCATAGACCTCTTCTGGTGCATTCAGCGGCAAATTCATCTCCTTCGACAAGGTGCCAAGCTGACTTCTCACAACAGCAGAGTCGCCAGCAGGCATATAGCTTGATGCAATATTTATCAGTGCCAAGCTCTTCAGCAACAGCGCCTCGCGGTTTGTTGGATACTCTTTCAGTATCTCCTCCGTCTGTCCGTAAGCATCGATAGGACGTCCCCCATAAAGGTCAAGGTAAGCCTTGTCTTTCTTCAAACAGAGCGTATTCCACTCCTGCATATACTTATAATATACTGGCGCATACCCTTCCAGATACTCAACATAAGACATCCGCACCGCCTCAATCTCTCGCTCCAGCTGACGCTTCAGTTCCTTCTGCTTCTCATACTCGTCAAAGGCAGCCGTCTTCGCCTTCTCCACTCCGCCGCCCACAGACATCGTACCCAGCGCGGCATCGCCTGTCAGCATCGAGCCAATCACACCCACAGGATTCACCTCTTCGGCAAACGTGGCAGCACCGCTCGTCGCACTCTTCATCAGCATCCACACATCATCCAGTTCTTCATGCTCCTTCTGCAGCTCATACAGCCGCTGCAAGATGGGGAACAGCTTCCGCTTCTGCTCCAGCACATCAGGAGCCACACGACTGAAGTCCTGCTTCGCCACATACTCCAGATACGACAGAAAATCCTCTGATTGGCACTGAGCCACCTCCAGCGCATTCATTGCCCTGACCGTTTCCTCAATGTCATACTCAGGACTTTCAGCCTGCATTACCTCATAGGCGGGTTCAAACTCCTCCGCCGGCACATATTCCTCCAGATTAACAGCCTCTGCCGGCCAGAATTGCCATGCCACCAAGGCAGCAATGCCCAGCACCGCAGCCACCAGCAATGACCAAACAATCGTCTTATTCACCTTGCGTTCTTCCGCCATACCATTCTCCTTTTTTAGTCCTACATTATTCCTTTCTTCTCAAACTCTTCAGAATCGACGTGAGCCACAGAAGCGAGCCACTTCACCTATTGGCTTCTCAACCGCTTCATCGCACCGCCCCACATCGTTTCCGAGGCAAATTTAGCAATAAAAAATCACACAGCCAAAAGCTAGCACAAAAAGTCAGCTCTTAGAGCACGGCACAAAAAAACCTCCTCGAACTTCACAGTCCAAGGAGGGGGAACAATTTATAATTAACTGTTTTAATACCTATGATGAAGATTTTACTCCTCAAAATAAACATTCATAAGATGTAAGTTAAGCGTCCTTAACCCCAATCTTTACTTAATGATGGAACCATTTATAGAATACTTCTGACCATTCTTAATGATAACAATCTTG
Organism: Bacteroidales bacterium; assembly: GCA_030528885.1. Classification (GTDB taxonomy): domain Bacteria; phylum Bacteroidota; class Bacteroidia; order Bacteroidales; family Bacteroidaceae; genus Minthosoma. The sequence goes on from JAUMXY010000002.1 coordinate 35,568, forward strand.
CCGTCTTCCATATACTTGCCATTTGCAGCATTCGCAGCATCGACGCCTTCGATAGCATTAGGAACAGGGTAAGAAAGTTTCACTGTAAGCACTACAGCATCCTTGCCTTTCACGAATACATACTTAGTTTCATATTCAGCAGGTTCTGTAGTCTGGCCATCCATACCGCCTACTTCGTAAATCTGAGCAGATTCCTTGGTGAAGTCAGCCTTCACGTAGAAGCGAGCGTTTTCGCCCCAGGACTGCCATGCACCTTCTGCATCGCGCCATCCGTCAGTTTCACCGAGCTTGTAGTTAGCGTCGAGTGAGTTGTCTGGCATTACAGCATAGATGTCAAGAGCGTCAAGGCTTTCTACCTCAAGTGCAGAGAGGATTTCTGCCATGTCAACGTCAGACTTGAATCCTTCGTAGAATGCACCTACCTCAGAAGTGAAGCTCACCGCCATCTCCTTCACACTGTTCAAATCAGTGAATGTAAGAGCTGGCATCTCAATCACAGGAGAAGCTGTGAGTTCTGGGAGAACATTGTCTTGAACGAAGAACTTCACGTTGTCGATAACGAACTTAGTAGCAACCTTGTTCTTAGCGAGGTTGAATGCGATAGTGTACATGCCATCAGCCTCGTTTGCAACAGTGCCTTCTTGTTTGTAAGTCTGCCATTCGGTTGTGAAGTTTGGAGAGCCTGCACATGCATAATGCTTGTAGGCGCCTGGCTCGCCGTGAGACTGAGTGTCAGCCTGACCTTCCTTGTCTGCCTTGTAGTCGAACTCTACGAGGAAGTGTGTTCCTGCAGGCAGAACGTATGGCAGACGGATGAAGAACTGAGTATCCCAATCCTGAGCAGGAGCATCAGCAGACTGGATTTCAATAGCAGCAGAACCATCCTTGCCAGCACCAGCAGTAGCAGAAGCGATGTATGGACCGCCAACACCCTGCTCTGTTTCGAAGAAGCAAGTCATGTCGTAGCCTTCCATGTCACCATTCTTGATAATGTCAACCCATTCGAACTGTGGAGCCTTCTCGATAGAGATTGTCATCTCGTCGAACTGGAAGTTGTTAGCTGTAGCAGCCTTAGCGAGGTTGAACACGAGTGTCTTAGCAGTTGCATTAGAAACTGTGTAAACATTCTCGTACTTAGTCCACTCTGTAGTTACATTGATGTCTGACCAGAGACCGCCAACATAGCTGCCTGGAGCAGAGTGAGTCTGTGTTGACATAACGCCTTCAGCAGTACCGCGAACGAGCATAGAGAAGCTAACCTTGTCACCTACTGCGAGTTCGTCGTTCAGTGTGATGAAGATCTGGCTGTCCCATTCTTGTGCTGGGTTGTCGCAAGAAGTAACTTCGATATAGTCATCGCCTGTTGTACCCTCAACGTAGCGTGGTTCAACAAACTCGTTCTTCACGCCCTCAACGAAGTCATGAGCAACGATTGTGAAGTCACCCTTAGTGTACCAAGATTCCTTTGGCTGAGGAACGACCTTACCTACCTGGAGGCTTGTAACAGTTGTGTTAGCCCCCCAGCTAGCGCTCTTGATAGCGTGGAGGTGCGCAAATCCGAACTCTTCAACGATAGCAGCGATGTTGACAGTGTAAGTCTTAGAACCGTCACCATTGTCAACCACTGTCTCATACTTAGCAGCATCGCGTGGGAGCTCAGCATTTACATAACCTTGGTCTTCTACGCGGTTGAAGAGGAATCGTGGTTCGCCTTCTGTAGCAACAGCTACGAGTGTCTCAGCGTCGCTGAGGTCAGCGTAGTTGAGGAAGTAAACGTTACCGTCACCATAAACGAGACCAGTAGAAGTGCCAAGAGCGAGTGTTGTAGGCTCTACTCTCTCCTGCTCGCCTGTTGCGTCAGCAGCAGTCCAGCGGTAGTAGTCCTCAGCAGTCAGGTCAGAGAGCACCTTGTCAGAAACATATACGATAGAAAGAACATTCGCAACATACCAGTTACCTGAAGGAGCGAGATTCTTGATACCATACTTGAGTGTGCCGTCAACAACAGCAGCAGTCAGCTTCACAGTAGTCTGTTCGCCTTCGCCTACCCATCCTCTGTCAACAACTGTGAGACCAGTTTCCTGATCATTCACGAAGCCTACAGAAAGACCTTCGCCTACAGGGCACTCGAAGCCGCGGCCAGAAGTGTAAGAAACAGCCAGACCCATAGTCACCTCATACATACCGTTCTTGAGGCCTTCAACAATCTGAGTCAGCACATCGCCTTCTGGTTCAGAGCCAGCGCTATTGTAACGCTCAGCAGCTGGGTTAGCGAGACCGCCATAGTTGCCAGACTGTCCGTTCCATGTAGCTGGAGCCAATGCGATGACATCATCACCCACCTTGTAGTTCTGCTTGTTGTAAGCGTCGAGTTCTGCAAGGTACTTGTTGTAATCTTCGATGTAAGCCTTGTAGTCTTCCTCTGAAACAGCAACCCAAACATCCTGTGCTTCTTCAGCGTCAGAGATGTAGAGACGAGTGTCATTCTTAGAAGGAACAACAGAAAGGTTACCGTTAGGAACATTGTTGTTAGCGATAGTGAAAGAGCCGTCTTCAGCTACAGCCACAGTCCACATCTTGTCGCCTCCGCGACCTGCACCGTCAACCCAAATCTGGTCAACAGCAGAACAGTCGAGAGAGTTCCAGTTGCCGTTAGGAAGCTGGTCAGCGAATGTATAGGTAGCGCCATCCTCATTCAGAGTCATCTTCACTGGATAGCCTGTAGTAGCAGAGAAAGAAGCACGAGTGCCATAGTCGTTAGCACCCACGAGGAATGCCTTAGCCTCTACGTTATAGAGATACTGAGCAACAGAACCGTCTGTTACAAGAGGAGAAGTAGCAGTCAATTCAGGAGCAACTGGCTTGTTAGGATCAGTCATATCCTTAAATACCACGCTAATATTCACATCAGCAGCAGGCATAATAAACTGGAAGTCTTCAGTAACTTCTACAGGAGTATTTTCTTCGCCATAAGTAACAGAAACGCTTTCAATTGCAAAGTTTTCATTTGGAGTAACAGCAAGAGCTACAGTTTCACCAGAGATTGCTTTCTCCTTATCAGCTGTTACAGTACCGTTTTCTACATTTTCAGCGATGTTAACATTGTAGTAAACATAGAAAAAGTCAACGTCCACAGTCTCTTCTCCATCAATTTCGAACGCTGTAGCTCCTGATTTTTCAGTTGCAATCATGTTCTTTACTACGAGCTGGCCTTTTACCTCGCCAATAGCCTTGAGTTTCAAAGAAAAGACAACACCGTCATTTCCTTCAAAATCCTCAACGATAAGAGATGAGAGAGTAACAGTACCCGAAGTTTCAAGAGAAGATGGTTTCGGATTGTAGTTTTCTGGCACGCGAGCGCCTTTAATAATCTCTTCAACAATCAGATTCTCTGGCAATACGATGTCAGCCTGAACGCCAGCAATGCTGAATGCATTTGCAAGTGTGACATCCACCTGAGCAGAGTTACCTTCCTGCAGGTTCATCGAGATTGTTTCTGCAGAAAGAGAGAATGTGCCGGCAAAAGCATTAGCTTTTACAGAGAAAGACTCCATTTCGACAGCTACAGGCTCAGCGAGCGTACCATTGCTTCCTTCTACGTTTGTAACTTCAATTTTACCGCCTTTATAAGCAGCGCTTGCTTTTACCTTGAATGTGAAGATAGCGCCAGTGTTGCCCACAAAAGCAGACTTTGTGATGTCTTCTGCCTCGTGCAAGATGATAAAACGTGTTGCTTTACTTGCTAGAGTTGGCGCACCAATAGAATGTATTTTCAAACGGTCAGCGTTCTTTGACACACTCTTGTTTACGTACTCCAGACCTTTTGGGAATGTAACGTCCATTTGCAAAGAAGAGATAGGATCGCTATTTTCCAACACAACAGCGATAGTCTTTTCCTCACCTGGAACAATTGTGAAGTCTTCGATAGACACCTTGTTGCCAGCTATAGCGTTCAAAGAGAAAGCCATAACTGCCACGAACAAGCCAAAAAACTTCATCGTTAAATTAGTACTGTGTTTCATAAGGTATAATGAATTTAATAAATAATGTCTTTATTGGTAAGCATGGCAGCCTCATTAAAGGCTGGGAATGCCTTGAAGCTGCCATGCCATACGTTAGAACAGTTCTAGTCAGTTCTTATTACTTCTTGAGAACTTTCTTGGTAGTACCATCAGCGTTCATGATGATGTTGATACCCTTCTTCATGCCGTCAAGCAGCTGACCGCCAACAGAGAAAATCTTGTTGGCAACCTTCTCGCCAAGTGTGAGCTCAACGATACCTGTAGCCTCGCCTGTTTCAGCTCCGCCAAGGATATATTGCTTGCCTTCAGCATCAGAGAAGATAGCATTAGATATCAGAACAGAACCACCCTTGTAGTCGCCTGACACCTCAACATTGAGTGTTACGAGTTCTTCATTGCTGAATGTCTCGTTATCCAAGCTGCTGAGGAGCACGCGGTGCTTGCTGTTCACAGTGCCAGAGATGAAGTCGTGGCTTACTACACCAGACTCGCTTGCGATAGTCACACCTGCTGGAAGTTCGATGTCCATCTGAGCTCCAACGAAGTTGCTGATGTTGTCGATAGCGATAGTGATAGTCTGCTTAGAACCTGAACCTGTAGCCTTCACGTCAAGCTGGCTGTCTGCGCTCTGCTCAGTGATGCGAGAGTTGATGCGAGCCTTGATGCCGTTCTCTACTATGCCAGTGAATTCACCAGTCATAATCTTGTTAGCAATCTGGATAACGTCTGCGATGTTCACGTCTCCGTCACCGTTCACGTCTGCAGAGAGGTAGCGAGTGTCAGTTGGGTCAACCTCAAGAGCGCCGATCACGATGTTACGAACGTAGTTGTAGTCGTTAACATTGATCTTGTCGTTGTGGTCGATGTCACCCATGATGTAGCTCTTAGCGTCAACATCCTCAGCAAACTGTTCAACAGCATCCTTGAGTTCAGCAGCCTTCGCCATTACAGTCTCATACTCTGCCATATAAACAACCTCCTTAGATACAGCATTACCCTTGTCGTCAGTGTAAGCCTTACCGTCGATGTCCTTAACTACGCTGCCATCTCGAGCATCGACGTTGTAAGAGGTAATATTGTTATATGTGTCAGAGAGTGTATTCTTAGCATCTCTGAGAGCCTGCTTGTCCTCCTCTGTGTAGAGTTTGCTTGCATCAGAGAGATTTCCAATGAAACCATTCCATGCCTTGCCAAGTTCTTCATTGATATCAGCAAGAGTCTGTGTTGCATTGAAATATGCGCAATACTTCTGCAGTTCATCGATATCCGTCTGAATACCTGCAGGATTCTTGCTTCCCTCTGTCAGAATGTACAGTCCATTTGCCGTTTCGAGTACTGCTTGAGCATCTGCAATCGTCTTCGTGATGTTCTTGAATCCCTCCTCTGCATAAGGAGCTTCGTACTCGTACTCAGCTGCAGCGCTCTTCACCTCTTCGAGGTTTGCCTGAAGTTCAGCCAACTCGCCAGAGAGCTTCACATACATCTCGTCGTTAACATCGAATGGCTTCTCTGCCTTTTCAATGTCGCTGTCGAGACCTTCGTATGCTTCAGCAACTTCACTGATAGACTGGAGGAGATTCTCTGCGTAGAGAAGAACTGTTCCATCCTCAGTGTTCTGGTCGAACTCAGCCTGAGCTGCATCAATAGAAGCCTTGAGGGCGTCAGCAGCTGGCTGGTATTTCTTAACAACAGGCTCGTGGCAGTCAGCGAGCTGAGCAGCCAATGCATCATAAGTCTCCTGGAGACCTGCGATAGCCTCGCTGACAGATGCAGCAGCATTTGCTGTTGCAGCCTCGTCATAGATAGCTGTGAGTGCGGTCTTAGTCTGACCAATACCCTTTTCGAGGGCGAGGTAAGCAGCCTGAGTCTCAGCGTATGTGCTGGTGATAACGTTGCCCTTGTCGTCCTTCTTATATACAGGGTTGCCCTTGTCGTCATACTTCTCGATGATGCCGACAGTGCTTGCATTGTAGATGCTATCGTTAGCAGCCTCGTAGTCTTCAATCTCCTCCTTATACTGGTCGATTGTAGTGTCTTCGATGTCTTCAGCTACAGCCATATCGTAGTCTTTCTTCAGCTGACCGATTTCAACTGCAATGGCAGCCTTTTCAGCATCAATAGCACTTCCATAAATGCCCTTGATGGCACCGAGCTGAACCTCACATGCATCGATGATGTCTTTCTTAGCATCTGCAGATTCCGCATTCTTGAGAGCATCCTCAACATCGTCTGTGAGTGATTCGATTTCAGTCTGCACGTTGCCGAGACGGTCATTGAGGTTTGCATTGTGCTCAACGAGGAGTGAACCAACATATTCAGCAACCTTGTCAAGTTCGCTCTGTACGTTAGCGATAGCCTTCAGCATATCCGCATGTGCAGTATTGTTAGCGATGTAGTCTTGCTCAAGATCGTAAACTGACCAGAACTTTTCTGTCTGAGTCTGCTTGTCTCTTGTAGCAGTAGCAATCGTCTTCAGAATATCAGCAGCAGAAGCGAAGTTGTCAAACTTCTCGCCTTCCTTAATCTTGCCCCAAGCTTCAGCAGCATCAGCAACAACCTTCACAACTGCCTCTTCATATTCAGCAGCATACTTCTTGTCGCGAGCCTCTACACCAAACTTAGAGATAGTCTCCTTCTCAGCAGCAGCAAGTGTTGTTGCAGCAGAGATTTCTACTTTCCAAGTGTTGACAGCAGCAACTTCTTTATCTGCGGCAAGCTTGTTGTCGATAGATGCGAATGCAGGCAGAATCTCTGTTTCGAGATAGTAAGCGAAATCAGGAAGTTCTACACGCTTCTTAGCATTGTCAATAATCGCCTGAACATCCTTGACTGCCTCACCCTGAGCCTTTTCGTCGAGTCCGAGTACAGCGTTGATCTCTGCCTTAGCATCTGCAACAGCAGCCTCTGCTTCAGCAAGTTCTGTGTTGTATGTAACAGTTGCGATATTATTTACCTCGTCTGAGTATTCAGTAGCGAAGCCGTTCACAATCTTCTGGTATTCAACTGCCAATGCAGCATATTCACCTTCAACGTCCCAAAGTGCAGGAGCCTTCGTCTCGTTGTAAGAAGCGTTAGCCTTCGTGTTGAGTTCGCGAATCTTATCAATGTAATCGTAGATACCGCCTTCTCCAGTGATTGAGAGCAACTTGTCAGTTGCTTCTTCACCTGAAGCGTATGAAAGCTTGCTCAGCTTGTTGACAAGGGCTGTAGACTCAGCATATACCTCAGTGAGTGTCTTATAAGCGTTGTCGTAAGCAGTCTTGCGCTCAGCGTTGTCAGCAGCAACAGCAGCATTGTAAGTGTCATCCCAACCATCGCTGAGAGACTTGATAGCTGTATTGATTGCGCTCAGCTGTGCTTCGAGCGTAGCTTTGTCAGTGTCACACTTACCAGTCTTGAATGCCTTAGCTACAGCGTCATTGTATGCAGCGAGGTCATTCTTAGCCTTAGTGAGCGTTGCGATAGCTGCTTCGTGAGCAGTAGATGTCTGATCATTAGTGATTACTTCGAAGAGATCATCCCATGCCTTCTGAGTGGCAGCAGCAGCATCGGTCTGTGCATTATGTGCTTTCTCATTAGCCTCAGCAAGTGCCCCAATGCCAGCAACCTTGCCCAAAATCTCGTCGAAAGCAGCCTTCAGAGCAGACTTCTTGGCTGCCATATTCTTAGTTGTGTCAGTGTACTTAACCGCATCCTTGATTGTGCCAGGAAGTTCAGACTTCACCTTTGCGCCATTAGCAGCACCCTGATCACTAATAACCTTCTCGTAAGCAGCGGAATATTTATCGAGTTCGCCCAAGAAGAATGCCTTTCCTTCCAATGTCGCAGCAGCCTCGACCTTAGTTTTAGCATCAGCAAACTTGTCTGCAACCTTAGCATCTGCTACAACCTTGCTGAACTCTGCATTTGCAGCTTCGTTAGCAGCCTCAGCTTCAGCGAGTTTGAGGAGGTTGTCAATCTGAGCACCAATAGCAGTGAGGCGAGTATTGTAACCGTTCTCCTTGTCGCGGTCAGCACGTACAGTCTCGGCTGTTCCTGAAGCTGTGATTTCGCCTGCGATAGTAGTGACAGCAGCATTTACAGCAGCAATTTCGTCTGTAAAGATATCAATAGTTGCAGTTGCAGCTACACCCTTATAATCTGCATTATTATATTTACCTCCATTCAGCTTAGCCTGAGAGAGAGCTACCTTGCCGTTCAGTTCTTTAAGAGCAGCCTGGTCTGCAGCGAATTCGTCTTTAGCTTTCTTAGCATCTTCTGACAGCTTGTTGAAGTCAGCTTCAATCTTCTTCAGGTCTTCAACAACTGTTGCGAGCAGTGCGATAGCCTCAGCATCCTTTTCAGCTGCGAATCCTTCAGCTTCAGCAATGCTGGCCTTAACCTTATCGAGAGCTTCATCAATCTTAGCGTTTGCAGTGTTGAGATCTGTCGCTTTTTTACCGTAAACCGCTTCAGCATAAGAATCCTCGAGTACAACAGCTTCTGCACGGCGAGTAGCTTCTTGGAGCAAACGAACCTTTGCTGCAGCGAGCTGAGCTTTGTTCCATGCGCCATCGTTAGCCTCGTAGTCAGCTGTCAGAGTTTCAATAGTTGTCTTGATGTCTGCCTTCACCTCAACCGTAGTGATTGCGTTGTAGTGCTCTACATCAGCCTTAGCCAAAGCAGCATCAAGCGCAGCCTGTACGCCAGCGATAGATTTTTCGATTTCTGTAATAGCAGCAGCGTAAGACTTGCCTTCAAGTGTACCATCAACTGTTACCTCAGTGTTAGTAGCTGTGCCCTTCAAACCTGGAGTTGCAGGAACATAGCCTTCCTTGCCCTCTTCGCCAACAGCTGGAGTACCGTTGAGAAGCGCATTGTAGTTAGCGATAGCAGCAGAAACTGTCTCGTATGCAACGAGAGATGCTGCAGCCTTGTCCTGGTAGCCTGTGATAGATGTCTCGATATCAGCAGTGCTGAGCTTGCTGTTGTAGTCAGCAGCAGTGCCTGTTCCATCCACCTTATATGCATCAGAAGCACCCTGGCTGAGTTTGTTGATAGCATCCTGAATAGCTGTTTCAGAAGCAGTAAAACGACCTTCAGCTTTGTACTGAGTGTTCTTAGAAACCATCTTGGCAACAGCAGCCTTTGCAGCAGTGAATTCATCCTGAACAGCCTTGATTGTAGCCTTAGATTCAGCATTTGCATCGAACTCTGTGATAGACTTGCTCACCTTATCGCCAAGCTCAGTTGTTGACTTCACGATAGCAGCCTTATCTTCAGCATACTTCTCGCAATATGGGCTTGTGCCCTTGATAGTGTGTGCAGCGTTAGCCTTGTCCACATTAGCCTGCAATGCCTTGATAGCCTCTGTGATAGCAGCGAAGTCTTTAGCATAGAAGCTGTTCACTTCAGGGCGATTGCCGATAGCGTCCTTCACAACCTTGAGACTTGCAGCGAGTGCGTCAACGTCAGCAGTTGCAGCCGCATAGTTGCCACGAAGTGTGCTTGCAAGTTCTTCATATTCATCATAAACAGAAGGAAGATCTGCAATAGCAGCTGCAAGCTCTGCTTCGTATTTAGCCTGTGTCTCAGCATTAGCCTTTCCTGCATCGTAATCAGCCTTGTTAGCATCCTCAACAGCCTTGATAGCACGGCTGTAAGCATTCAGCTTGCTGAGTGCCTCAACGTAAGTGTCGTTGTAGATTTCACCGTCCTTTGCACCAGAGAGAAGCGCGTAGAGATTAGCAGCCTCGTCGTTGTAAGCGTTCTTCGCTTCAGTGATTTTAGCAACAACATTAGCATAAGAAAGTGCGTTAGTGCTTCCAGAAGTGATAGCATTAATAGCCTCATTGATAGAATTCTTTATTTCAGCAGACTTCTTGTCGATATTCTCCTTAGAGAACTCTGCAGCAGCAGTCTTGTCAGCGTATGCCTTGTCTGCAGCAGTCTTGAAGTCAGCTACCATCTTCACGTTGCTGTTGTAAAGATCCTTGGCAGCTTCCTTCGTTTCAGCCTGAGCTTTGTTGTATGTGTCTGTGAGTGACTTGAGGTAAGTTTCAAGTTCCGCATGACCAGTCAGTGCAGCTACGTGCGCTTCGTAGTTAGCAGTAGCAGCAGCAATCTCTGAACCGAGTTCATCAATCTGTTCGCCAATGTTACCCTTCACACCGCTCTGGTAGTTAGCCACCATCACGTATGCGTCTGGGTTAGAAGCAACAATCTTGTTGATTTCAGTCTGGAGCTTAGCAGCATCTACTGCAAGGCTCTGCAGGTCAGCGTCATCAGTGTACTTTCCAGCCTTATTAATCTGGATAGCCAACTTCTGAGTCAATTCTGTACGAATGCCATCGATGTCGATGTCGCCAACGTAAGCAAGTTCGAAGTTATCGAAAATAGTCCAGTCACCATCAATAAGAGTTTCTTTCTTAATACCGATTTTCAGCTTACCATCAGAAACATAAACGTAAACAGGCTCACTCTTGTATGCACCATCTAAGAAAGCCTTACTTGCTCCAATCATACTTTCATCAGTCAGTGGATAGCTAGTGAAAGATGGAACATCTACAGAATTTTCATTAGCGTATAATTTTGCATTTACAACTTTTGAAGTTGAACCATTTCCACCTGCACGATACAACGCCTGACAAGTTAATTTATAGAGACCATTAGGAACATCTGCAATCTCCTGATACACATCAAAATTCGTATTCCACTTCTCTGCTACGACATTTGGGTTGTATTCTGTATCGTTTTCTTTCGCATTCCATGAATAGAAAGCAGGACCACCTTGCCATGCGCTATTCTCTTCAAAATTACGAGAAACATTTGCACCCTTGATAAGGAATGTTGCATCAGCAGGAGCGTCGAATGTTGCAGTTTCAAATGCCTTCTTCAGGTCTGCAACAGGAATAATTTGCCACTTTGCAGCCTTAGTCGCATCAGCTTCAGAGTTTGCAATGATTGAACCAGCCGCAGCAAGGTATTTGTCACCCACCTTCATAATGTACTGTCCTGGTGTTGCTGTCTCTGTTATTTCAACGTCTGCTGCAGCACCATCCATGAATGTACCAGTGAAGTAGCCTGTAAAGTTTGAATCGAGTGTGTATTTTCCGTTGTTCAAGGCAACCTTGAAAACGATTCCGTGGTCAATCAAAGAGGCCTGAGTACCCCAAGAATTTGCACCACCAAGGAACTTGCCTGACTCCACATTCTTGAAGTAGAAGTCACCAGCTGTCGGCGTACCTGTAATCTGTGCCGCTGCACTACCTGTGCCTGCAGCTGCCAAGATAGCCGTCCAAAGTAAAGGTTTGTTTTTTCCCATACGTTTGATTTTTAAAGGTTTTTAATAATATAGTTATTGATTTATTTTGAATACATTACCAATGAATAATGTGAAATGTCAGTTTATTTTCATAGGTCGATGTGCATAGGCGTTCAGTATGTGTTAAACATGGATTATCTTCTGCATAGCAGATGCTGCGGCAGATAATCGTTTGCAAAAGTATGAAAAGGGGCATAAAAAAGGTTAACGATTTTTTACGCTTTTCGCGAAACCTACGTTTTTCTTCGTGAATAAAATTAAAGGCTCTCATATAGCAAACCTTCTTATAACAAGATTTGCCCACACGAGAAGTGTCAGATTCGTTCTTTCATATACTCCTCGGCTATCAATGTAAGCAAGTCGCGAAGCACGGGTTTAGATATTTGCAAGCTTACGCTTTTTCCATTAGCCGCAAGTAATGAAAGTGTCTGTTTGGTTGTGCTTATGTTGTGGATGGCGGAAAGGTTGACAATATACTTACGACCAAGACGAGCAAAACTGTGGGGATGATGGACAGCGAAAAGGGTAAGGCGCTCTTCGATGCGCGAAAGCCCAAATGGCACCATGAAACGCGTGCCCGACGAGTAATATACGTGGGTGTAGTGATCGTCAGCCATGAAGTATAGCGTCTGGCCAAGATCTATCAGATAGAGCTCGTCATACAAACTTAGGCAAAGTCGTGGGTTAGCTGTCTGGATTGCATTCATGGTGTCCTGGTACAAGAAGCGTGGAATCGCCGCTGCTCGTTCTGCATCCAGAGGCCTTCGCATTGCCCGACACACTAAGAACGAACAACGCTAGAGCCCACGCCGATATGACTATACACATCTTCCGGCTACCCAAAACAGGTCTTCTTATATACATTTCCTATATATAAGAGCCATACAGGCCACCATCGATGTGATAAAATCACACCATGGACATCTACCGTTGCTTTGTTCAGCAGTGTGTCTGAAGGTTGCGAAGTTTCTGGACACTTGAACAGAGCGCGTGTAAACGCCTTATTTATATTCGCCCGCCCTTCCTCTGCCAAACCCATCAGTAGGTTGTCAGCTTTCGGCGCGGACTTCAATGTGCAAATTTAAGCATTATATTCCGAATGGCAAGGTTTTCCGATGAGATTTTTGCAATTCCGCATGAAAAGCCCACGGCCTTCTTCAAGATGGTTTTGTTGTACTCCTTGTTTTTCCCACGTGCTCACCGTGTACATAATATTTAAAACACCGCGTGCATCATATTATGCACGCGGTGTTTTAAATATCAGGCAGGCGGTAAAGACCAAACGTGGATTCGATTTGTCAGAACTGGAAGTAGATGAAGGGCTGGACATCGGATGATTTAATCTGGATGACCAAATAGATGAGGAGGATGAGGAGGAGCGCCTTGACTGCAAGCGGGCAGCGGGAGACGAATGCTTTTGCCTTGGCTGAAATGGATGAGGGCAGCCAATGGAGGGTGAATCCCAGCAGCATGAGGAGGGCGACGGCCTTGTAGGAGGTGCACCACTGCAAGAAGATTTGCGGCTGGAACTTGTGGAATATCTGATGGAAGACCTGTTCGGCGATGCCGAAGGAGGGGGCACGGAAGAGGACCCAGCAGGCTGCTACGAGGTGGAAGGTGAGGATGCCGCCTATGAGCTGCACGGCTCTGTTCGTTCGGGGAGACGGGTCTTTCTTACCGGGCAGATAGGTGAGCGGGCTGAGCGCAGGCGCGATGGCATGCCACATCTTGTCGATGCAGAGGAGGATGCCATGGATGGCGCCCCAGAGGACGAAGTTGAGGGATGCGCCGTGCCAAAGTCCTCCCAGCAGCATGGTGGTGAGCAGGTTGATGTTCTGCCTGAGCTTGCCGTGGCGGTTGCCGCCAAGAGAGATATAGAGGTAGTCCTTGAGCCAGGAGGAGAGGCTGATGTGCCAGCGCCTCCAGAACTCGGTGATGGATGCGGACTTGTAGGGGCTGTCGAAGTTTTGCGGAAAGTGGAAGCCGAGCAGGAGGGCTATGCCTATTGCCATGTCGGAGTAGCCAGAGAAGTCGCAGTAGATTTGCAGGGTGTATCCATAGACTGCCAAGAGGTTTTCGAGTCCGCTGTAGAGGTCGGGCTGGTCGAAGATGCGCTCGACGAAGTTGATGGATATGTAGTCGGAGATGACTGCTTTCTTGAAGAGCCCGGCGATGATGTAGAAGACGCCTGCTCCGAACATCTGGCTGGTGACCATGAGGGGACGCCGTATCTGCAAGATGAAATCGCGTGCCCTGACGATGGGGCCTGCCACGAGCTGCGGAAAGAAGCTGACGTAGAAGGCATAGTCGAGCAGTCGGTTGAGCGGCTTGATGTTGCCCCGATATACATCGATGGTGTAGCTGAGGGACTGGAAGGTGAAGAAGGATATGCCGACGGGCAGGAAGATGTCGCGCGGCTGCCATACGACATTGCGCAGATAGCTGCCCGTGATGCTGGAGGGTACATCTATGCCGCAGGACTCGAGGAGGGCGCAGATGTTCTCGCCTAAGAAGTTGGTGTATTTGAAGAAGACGAGCAGTCCGAGGTCGAGGATGAGAGAGAGGAGGAGCAGCAGGCGTGCCAAGGGGCCTTGGGGGGTGATGCCGTGGATGGCTCGTGCTATGAAGTAGTCGCAGACGGTGACGAGGGCGAGCAGGACGAAGTACATGCCGCTGCTCTTGTAGTAGAAGTAATAGGAGAAGAGCGTCACGAACAGGATGCGCCAAGTGTCTGCCTTGCCCAAGAGGTTGTACACCAGCGTGAAGGCAAGGAAGAGGAACAAGAAGAGTCCCGATGAGAATATCATCGGTGAATCGGGCTGGTAGAGCAGCTGTTCTATGAGTCGTGCGAAATCTATGTCGAACATTTTTCTTTCTTTATGCAGCGGATGATGTCTGTCAGAATCCTGCGACAGACTTGTAGGGTTTTTGTTCTAAGGGGGTGGAGCCGTGCATCATGCGCGTCTGCGTTCCCGGGAGGGCGGCTTCTTCATAGGCCTTGCAGATGGCTTCTCCCAAGAGCGTTCCTTGCAGCGTGTATCCTGTGGTGAGGAAGTGGACGAGGTCGGTGTTCATCAGTCCTGCGTCTCTCCAGTTGGTGCAGGCTGACTGTTCTCCGCCCGCTATCGTGTAGAGGTCCCACACTGCCATCTGCCGTTCCTGACAGTAGCGTACAATACTGTTTGCCACGTCGGGGGTATTGGGGTTGACGACCTTCACGGTGGTGCGCCTGCGCCGTCCTCGCGTGGTTCTGTAAACGCGCTGAGAGAGGTAGCTGCCCGGCGGCGTGGTGAAGAGGAAGCATACATCGGGGCATCGCTCCCGGATGCGCTGCGTGAGCAGGTCCATGGTCTTGGCATGCGCCTGCCGGTCGAGTGCTGAGCCGTGTGCCTCATTGGTGCCGAAAGAGATGACGAGCAGGTCGGGGTTCTCGGCTGCGACGCGGCTAATCATGTCGTGCTCGTAGAAGCGGCGCGCCCAGGCTCCGTTGATGCCATAGAAGGAGAAGCGGATGCCGGGGAAGGTTGCCCGCAGGGTGCTTTCGAGGGCTTGCGGCAGGTATTTGCCTTTGACGTGAGAGTCGCCTATCTGCATCACCCGGACGGGAAGTCCTCTCTTGAGTTTCTCGAAGACAGGGTGCAGGGAGGCGCTTCCCTGCAACTCGTTGGGGCGCGTGTTGCGAAACCCTGAAGGGAACGGGGTGCTGAGCGACTGGGCATCGGCTCCGCTTCCTGCCTGGCAGCAGAGGAAGAGGAGGACGAGCATGAGGCGCTGTATGTATGGCTTAATGCGTGCGTTCATCGTAATTAGCTTTTCCGTTCATGAGCACATCGAAGAGGAGGCCAGCCAAGTGCCTGCCGCCTGCGAAGTTGATGTGTGTATAGTCAAGGTTTGCCTGTTTCTTTTCTGCCATCCGAGCAATGCTCCCATCGCCTCCCATGGCTTGGTAGAGATTCCAGAAGGCGACTCCGCAGTCGCTTGCCATCTTGCGCTCGTAGGAGAGGAGTTCTCTGACTCCGTCCATGGTATGCATCTGTCCGTCAGGGCCTCGGGTGTCGCGGTCGGCCACACTGACGACGAGGATGCTGGCCTTCGGAAAGGCTGCTTGCAGATGCTTGATGACTTTTCCCATCTGAGAGGCATAATAGGCATAATTCTTCTGCTTTTCGTTGGCGACATTGAGTCCAAAGTGCAGCACAATGAGGTCGTAAGGGCGGACGGAGGCAAAGCCTTGCAGGGTCTCCAGCGGTATTTTGCCGATGTGCTGTCCGCCACTGCCGCGAAGGCTGAAGTTATCGACGGAGATGCCTGCTGTGCCATCGAAGGCTGCGCCATAGAAGCGTGAGCCTGTGCCACCCTGGACGGTGAGGTTCCAGCGTCCGACACGGCCCTGCACGGACTTGGCGATGATGGCACCAGCGTCTTGCTGTTCGGGGAGAACAACCCTTGTGACGGTCTCGTAGGTGACGATGGAGTCGGAGTCTATGACTTCGACCAGTTCTTCGTATGTTTCGGGAATCTGTGCGGGTCCATTGGAATAGAGCAGTTCTGCCGGACCGCGGTTAAGAGAACTGCTGATGCTCAGGCCTTCGCCCGGCGTGAAATAGAGGGTTGCCACTGCTGCTGTATCGAGCAGTCCGGGATAGAGGCTCTTGGTGCCTCGCATCTCGAATGTGGCGGAGTCGGCAGGTATGAAATAGCTGCCTGCTATGCCTTGCAAGGCGGGCTTGAAGCCACGCCCTTTCTCATTGGCATGGTAGGCGGTCCAGCTGTCACGCTTGGTGATGACGGATCGACGGAAGTCGGAGGAGATGCAGGAGATTTCCACCAGCCCGACTCCGCAGCCTCCATAGCGTTGCTGAAGCTGGGCGCGCAGGTCCATGGTGATGATGTCGCCCTCGATGTAAGAGTCGCCGAAGTAGGCGATGCGGACGGGACGCTGACGGGCTTCGTCGAGCGCTGCATAAAAACGGTCCATTTCCCGGTGAAGGCCATCCACGTCGGCAAAGTCTTCGATGACGACCATGCCTTCGGGCACAGAGTCGACATAGGCAAGCTGAGGCACAGCAATGGCGGCAGAGTCGATGCGTTCTTTTACATAGCCATCGAGCGAATCGGCAAGCAGTTCGGCAAGGTTATTGCCTCCCTGGTCGAGGCGCTGCACATCGGACAGCAGGTTGACACGGCGCAACTCGGTGCCGCCCAAACTGATGCGAGGCAGCCAGAAGAGCGCTATCAGCACCACCAGCACGATGAGGGTCAGCCAGAAGGATTGCCAAGTCCGATTTTTCTCCATTGTGAATAATGATTAGGAAACAGAAGGGCTTACTTGCTTTCCTCGTTCAGCTCGGGATAAGAGATGCGTGTGTGGTAAATGGTCATGAGCTTTTCTTTCAGGACAGATTTTGCCACAGCGATTTCTTTGAAGGTGATGGAGCATTCGTTGAAGAAGCCTTCGGAAACCTGCCCGTCTATAATCTTATCAACCAACTGGCTGATGCTCTCCTCGGTGTATTCGGGGAGTGAACGGGAGGCCGCCTCTACGGCATCGCACATCATGAGGATGGCTTCTTCCTTGCTACTTGGATTGACACCGGGATAGGTGAAGAGAGATTCATCAACCTCCTCATCGGGGTGCTCATTCTTGTAGGTGATATAGAAGTACTTGGCTTTGCTGTGCCCATGGTGAGTGAGAATGAAGCGCTTGATGTCTTCGGGTATATGATGTTTCTCGGCAAGCGCTACGCCGTTGGGCACATGGGCTATGATGACCTGAGCGCTCTTCAGCGGAGTCAGATGCTTGTGCGGGGAAATTCCGCTTTGGTTCTCGGTAAAGAAGACGGGGCGTTCCATTTTGCCGATGTCATGGTAGAGGGCGCCTGTGCGCACCAGCTGCGCCTTGGCCCCAATCTTGCCGGCCACTTCTGCACTTAGATTCGCCACCTGCATGGAGTGCTGGAAGGTGCCGGGGGCTACCTCCGTCATGCGCTGCAAGAGAGGATTGTGCACGTTGCTCAGCTCGACGAGCGTGACGTCGCTGGTGAAGCCAAAGACCTTCTCGAGCATCCACATCATCGGATAGGTGAAGAGCAGCAGGACACAGTTGATGGAGAAGCAGATGTACATCCAATAATCCATCTTGATGCCATTTTCGTGGTAGAGAGAATAACCCGTGAAGAAGAGCACGTAAGTGAGATAGACGAGGAAAGAGGTACGAACAATCTGCGAGCGCTGGGAGAGTTCGCGCAAAGAGTGTATCGCTGTCATGCCGGCCGCTATCTGCAGAATGACGAACTCGTAGTTGCTTGCCAAGATGATGGAAATGATGAGCACCATGGCGCAGTGGACCATAAAGGCGGTGCGGGAGTCCATGAAGATGCGGAGCACTATCGGCACGAAGCAGCATGGGAGCATGAAGACGTTGAGTATCTTGTGCGACACCATGAAAGCGGCAACAACACACAGGAGGACTGGCAACGCATAAATCAAGGCGACATTGCGCATGTGCTCGAAGTAGTCAGCGCGGAACAAGGAGAGGTAAATGGTCATCAGCAAGAAGTTGATGAACACGAAGATAATCTGACCGATGAACTTATAGGGTATCTTCGCCTCGTCGATGTTTCTTTTCTCGTAGTCTATCTCGTAAGAACGAAGGATGTCATAGATTTCATCTGTGACGGTCTCGCCACGGTCGATAATCTTCTGGCCTGCCTGCACGAAGCCGTTGTAGCTGGAGATGTTCTGCAACTGACCTTCCAGCTCGGTTTTTGACTTCATCGCATCGTATGCCAAGTTTTGATGAATCAGCTCATTGATGTTGTACTGCTGCATGACCAACCGAGAATATTTGGCGGTGTCGGCCGTCATGATGTAGCGATAGGCTGAGCGCAAGGTGAACACGCGGCTGATGGGGACAGAGGTCGCCTCGTTGCCTTTGACCACGCGTATGTGCTTGTGCTTCTCTTTGCCTGTCAGGCGGGAATAGTCCTCAACAGAAAGAACGCCTCGCCGGTAAATCGTATCGAGCAATTCAGCGATGTGGTCCACATACAGGGGAGCGCCCTGTCCTTGCCACTCTTGGGCAACATGGACGTAAAGACGGCTCATCATGCTGTCCTTGACGGCTGGAGAGAAATTATAATAGGGCTGGAAGCGACGCTTGGTGTTCAGCTGTTCTTTCTGCAGGACAGAGTCGTTCTTCAAGACAGGGAACTTGGTGTTGGCTATCAGCAGCCCGTAGTTCCATGGCTTGTTCAGCTCATATTTATAGCCAAACTCATCTCTTCGCGGCATGAAATAAACAACTAATGCTGTGGAAACAAGCACCAGAAAACTCTTCATCAATAAACGGGAGAGTTTCGTGCGTCTTTGCTGTTTGTTTGGTTTCATATTCTTGGGGTTTTAAGAGGTGAGTTTAGCTTTTTTTCTCTTACTGTGCCAGAAGGTACTGCTTGAAGTCAGCAAAGTCTTTGCTCATTGGAACGCTTTGCTTCACGCCCTTCATGAAGGCCTGGAGCTTAGCTGGAATCTCAATGCTCTCACTGAGGATGGAATCGACTGTGTCTTTGAACTTTGCAGGATGAGCAGTCTCAAGGAACACGCCCACTTCGCCAGACACCAATCCCTCTTGCAGGGCTCTGTAACCGCAAGCGCCGTGAGGGTCGCACACATAACCGGTCTGACTTTTGACCTCCTTGATGGTCTCAGCAATCTGAGCATCTGTGTAGGTAGCGCCGCTGATATCTGCACAGATGGCAGCATGGCTCTTGCCGTACAGGTCGTATATGCGCGCGAAATTGCTTGGGTCGCCGACATCCATTGCGTTGGCAATGGTCTGAACGGATGGACGAGGCTCATACTTGCCTGTCTGCAGGTAGTTGTAGAAGATGTCGTTGGCATTGTTGGCTGCAATGAAGCGCTTGATGGGGAGTCCCATCTTCTTGCCAAAGAGGGCAGAACAGATATTGCCAAAGTTTCCTGAAGGCACGCATACCACCAGTTCGTCGGCAAGGCCCAGTTTCTTCATCTGAGCATAAGCATAGAAATAATAGAAGGACTGGGGGAGGAAGCGCGCTACGTTGATGGAATTGGCTGAGGTCAGCTGCATGTGGGCATTTAGGTCTGCGTCCATAAAGGCGTTCTTGACGAGTGCCTGACAATCGTCAAACACGCCATCAACCTCAACAGCTGTGATGTTGCCGCCGAGTGTGGTGAACTGGCACTCTTGGATGGGGCTGACTTTGCCTTTGGGATAAAGGACATACACGTGGATGCCATCAACGCCCAAGAAGCCATTTGCTACGGCTGAGCCTGTATCGCCTGAAGTGGCTACCAGCACATTGACTTGCCCTTTGCCTTCTTTCTTCAGGAAATACTGCAGCAGGCGCGCCATAAAACGTGCGCCGACATCTTTGAATGCCAGCGTAGGGCCATGGAACAGTTCAAGCGAATAGATGGTGTCAGTTACTTTGACGCATGGGCAGTCAAATGCCAACGTGTCGTAAACGATGGCTTTCAGGTCGTCAGCAGGAACGTCTTCGCCAAAGAAAGCGTCTGCTACGGTATATGCTATCTCTTGGAAAGAGAGATTCTCTATGTTGTCAAAGAATTCTTGTGGAAGCGCTTTGATACGTTCGGGCATGTAAAGCCCTTTGTCTTCTGCCAGCCCTTTCACTACGGCCTTTTCCAGTGTAGCGGCTGGAGCTTGTCCATTTGTACTGTAAAAAATCATATTGCAGTGGTTTGATGATATGTTATTCGGTTTATTGAACAGCCATGAATGCACGGATGAAACCGTCTTTCTCGAGCAGTCCGTAGGCTCCTTTCTGGCAAGCCTCCTCGTCGAAAGCAACGACAGCATCAGGCTCTAAAGAGGGAGCGCTGATGAGGAAAGGGACGGGCTCGGCGGTATGAGTCCGATGGGCTACCGGAGTTGGATGGTCGGGCAGCACGGCGATGGCAACGGGTTCCAGGCCTGCCTTGTCGGTGCCAGGCTTTCCCCACTCTTTCACTTCTTCATAAATAGGGGCAATGACTCTGCTGTCGAGATTCTCAATGGTCTGCAACTTCAGTTCAAGGTCGCCATCATGGCCTGCCTCGTCGGAGGCTTCTATGTGAAGATAGACGAAATCGTCGGTTCGGAGCGCCTCTAAAGCCGCTTGGGCTTTCCCTTCGTAATTGGTATCATAGAGTCCTGTTGCGCCAGGAACATCAATGACTCTCAAGCCTGCCAATGAGCCAATTCCACGAATCAGGTCAACAGCTGTGATGACTGCGCCGCTGTGAATCTGAGGGAAGATGGCTGTCAACGGCTTCATGTGAGGGCGATAGCCTCCTGCCCATGGCCAGATGGAATTGGCGGGGTCTTTCCCTTCGGCTACACGCTGCAAGTTGAGGGGATGGGAAGAGAGGATTTCCTGAGACTTGGCAATCAGCAGATTGATTAAGTCTGCAGTCTCTGTCGCACTGAGCGCTGATGGGGATTCTGCAGCCGCTTCGGCTGCAAGGTCGGGCTTAACGAGCAAAGGACGCCATGGTTTCAGCGGAACATCATGAGGAGGCGTACACAGAAGGTGCTTGCTGCCGCCTTTGATGACGAGCAGATGACGGTACTGTACGCCTGTATAGAAATGGATGATATGACCATACCGAGCAACTATCTCAGGGTCATTGGCTAATGTCGTCTGCAAGTGCTTAATCAGAACATCCCCCTCTTCTGTTTCCAGCCTGCCGCATGAATGGTTTTTGATGCAATCGCCATCTATGCAGATTATGTTGCAGCGTATGGCCATATCGTCGGGAGCGAGCTCCACGCCAATGCTGGCAGCTTCGAGAGGGCCGCGACCTTCATAGACCTGATTCTGGTCATAGCCGAGGATGCTGGAGTTGGCAACTTCGGAGCCTGGATGGAAACCATCCTGAACGGTTTTCAGCATGCCTGTGCGCCCCAGTTTTGCCAGCATGTCCATGTAGGGAGTATGGGCATGCTGAAGCAAAGTCTTATGTCCGAGCGAATCGATGGGCCAATCGGCCATTCCATCGCCTAAGATGATGAGATGTTTCATTTAGATGTTTGCGATTGACATGATGTCGGCAAATACGCCTGCTGCTGTTACTGATGCACCTGCTCCATAGCCCTGAATGAGCATTGGATACTGGTTGTAGCGTTCGGTTGTGATGAGGATGATGTTGTTGGAGCCTTCAAGGTCGTAGAACGGATGGCGCTCATCCACTCGCTGCAAAGCTACCGAACCTTTTCCGTTTTCCAGCTTCGCAACAAAACGCCAACGCTGACGAGCAGCCTCAAGTTGCTGGCGCTCGGCCTCAAACTGGGCATCAACAGAAGGAAGATTTGACCAGAACTCATCGAGCGTGCCCTCGAAGAAAGACTGAGGGATGAACAGGGTTCTCTGAACATCTTCCTGATTCATCTTGTAACCAGCCTCGCGAGAAAGGATGACCAGTTTGCGTATCACATCTTTGCCTGACAAGTCTACACGAGGATCAGGCTCGGCATAGCCTTCCTCCTTGGCCAGACGGACGGTCTCGCTAAAGGGGATGTCGGCCGAGATGGTGTTGAAGATGTAATTGAGTGTGCCAGAAAGCACAGCCTCAAGTTTCAGTATCTTGTCACCTGAGTTAATCAGGTCGTTGATGGTATTGATGATGGGAAGCCCAGCGCCCACATTGGTTTCAAACAAGAACTTGACGCCTCGTTTTCTGGCTATAGACTTGAGGCGAGAATAGTTCTCGTAATTGCTTGACGCTGCCACTTTGTTTGCTGCCACTACGGAGATGTTGTTGCTCAACAGCTGCTCGTAAAGGCTCGCAACATCAGCACTGGCGGTACAATCGACAAAGACGCTGTTGAAGATGTTCATGCCAATAATCTCTTCTTTCAACCTTGCAAGGTTGCTGGGTGCTGCAGCCTTCAGGCCTGCACGCAACTTGGCAATGCTGAAACTGCCATTTTCTTCATAGGCGGAAAGGTCGATGCCGTTTCTGTCGAATACGGCATTGTGACCTGAAGCAATTCCAACAACATTGATTTGAAGGTTGCGCTCCTGCATCAGCTGAGAACGCTGCCCCGCTATCTGCTCGAGCAGGCTGCCGCCAACTGTACCCACACCACAAAGGAAGACGTTCAGCACCTGATATTCGGACAGAAAAAAGCTATCATGGATGACATTGAGTGACTTGCGGAGCGACTTGCTTTCGACAACAAAAGAGATGTTGGTTTCGCTTGCTCCCTGAGCGCAAGCTATCACACTGATACCGTTGCGGCCGAGCGTGCCAAAGAGCTTTCCTGCAATGCCTGGAGTATGCTTCATGTTTTCACCGACAATCGCAACTGTCGCCAAATCGCGCTCCAGCTTCATCTTGTACATCGAGCCCATCTCTATCTCCTTGGCGAATTCTGCATTGAGCACTTCGCAGGCACGGTCGGCATCTTCGTCACGCACTCCGATAGAAGTGCTGTTCTCGGAACTAGCCTGACTGACCATGAACACACTGACGCCATTGGCCGCCAGCGCCGTAAAGATGCGCTGATTGACACCAATGACGCCGACCATGGAGAGTCCGCTTACGGTGATGAGCGCTGTATTGTTGATGGAAGAAATGCCACGAATAGCACGGCCGTTGTCATTCACATCACTTTCGTTCGTTATGATTGTGCCTTTGTCTTCTGGGCGGAAAGTGTTTTTGATTAAAATAGGGATGTTTTTGATGCACACAGGATAGATTGTGGGCGGATAAACGACTTTCGCGCCAAAGTTGCAAAGCTCTGTTGCTTCCACATAAGAAAGTTTTGCTATGGGGTAAGCATTGTTGATGACACGTGGGTCGGCTGTCATAAAGCCTGACACGTCTGTCCAGATTTCGAGCACTTCGGCATCCAGCGTTGCAGCAAGTATCGCCGCAGTGTAATCGCTACCACCACGTCCCAAGTTTGTCACTTCGCCTGTCAGGCTATCTGAAGAGATGAAACCCGGGACAAGGCAAACGCTGTGGCTTGCCGTGCCATCCTTAAACTCCTTGAATGCGTCATTGATAAGCGGTTCACTTATAGAGCCTGAATACAAATTGCGGCCCTGCTTCTTCTTGGTCTTGATAAACTCGAGGGAGTTGTACCACTTCGCGTTGTCTATCAAAGTTGCAACGATATTGCTTGATATGCGTTCGCCATAAGAGACGATGGCATTGCTTGTCTTCTCACTCAGGTCGCCTATCAGGAACACACCCTGATAGATGCTTTTCAAATGGCCGAGCAGTTCATCGACTGTCACCAATAACTGCGCTTTTGTGTTTGCGTCGGTGATGACAGCGTCTATCATCTGATGGTGACGCTCCACCATCTCCTCATATGATGTCAAATACGACGTATCGCCCATGACTGCAAGCTTAGATGTGTTGATAAGCTTGTCTGTGATGCCTCCAAGCGCAGAAACGACAACTACTACGGGCTCGTCGCATGCCTCTACAATCTTTTTAAGATGGAGAATACTCTCCACGGAACCTACGGATGTTCCGCCAAACTTTAATACTTTCACGATGAAAATTAAAAGTTAAAAATTAATAATAAAAGAGCATGCTAAGCTTTTGGATGTAGGCAGACATACAACATCTGCGTGACATGTTACAGCCAAGCCTTGGCGCACACTCCGAGAAATTACTGCAAAATTACGACATTTTCAATTAATGACAAAAGAAAAAGACTCAAAGTCAATCAACTCAAATCTTTTTAACGCGAACTTTCGTACAAAAGCGCTTGTAGCAATCTTTCTGTCAACGTAAATTCGCCAATCCACATTATAACATCTTTGAACAAACACCTCAAGAACAGATTCCGCATATAGGAATTCCCCTTTTACATTTCCGTTTAGCACAGAAAAGCATTCCCACGAGACACTACACTTCACACTTCAGCAACCAGGCTCAGACCTATAAGCAAGCCCAAACACAAACAAAAAAAGGGACCATGCCGTTGGCATGGTCCCAATATACAAACAAGTCTCTATCATCTGCGTTGTCTTCTCACAGAAACGCGAGGTGCAGAGTTCCCCGCAGAAGAGGAATCTGATGATTTTTCTGAAGAAACCTTCCGAGCAGAACGCGAAGCAGAAGAAGATTTCGCTTTATCAGCTTTAACTTTCTTTCCTTTTACGGATGCAGCAGCAATAGAATCCCTTTTTGCCAATTCCGCAGAGTCAACTGGCGTTGCCCAGATATGCTCTTCGAAATCAGACATCTCTTTTTCTATGCGCGCTTGTTCCTTCTTCAACAAGGAATCAGTTGCGCAATACTGCTGAAGCGCACGATTCTGCATGTTGGTGGTCATGTAGATATCGCCTTTGTAATGGTTGGTAGAGAAAAAATCATCCATTGACATCCTGGCCGCATTGTTGATATTACTCGTCATCACTTCCTGACCGCTCAAATAAGTCTTGATATCATCATAATTCACCCAGAACAGCGGATATTTACGGATATCCAAACTAAAATCATCGGAACGATGGAGCACTGGGCAGAGAGCCACAATTCGACTATGATAGGTTGCTGTGTTCTGGTCGTAATAGCTGCTTTCCTTTACGTAATAGCTCAGCACTTCAGACGAAGGGATATCAACAGGATTAACTTTAATGCTATTGCCATCTATTTCGTAGGGCACCTTATAACGATCCAGCATATCCTTGAAATGCATACGATAACTCTGCTGGAATCTCTCCACGCCATCCAACTGGTACTCGTAAGCAGGAATTCTTCCCGTATTGAGCAGGCGGAACAGCAGAGTGAACAAATTCTGATTATCGCCCTGTGCTTCTACAGGATAATAGAGCGCCGCATTCTCATCTTTCGTAAGGTCAACAGACCTATAAATGTCACGACGCCAAGCAGGATCTTCTGGCACATCAACAGCTGTTGGGAACATCAAACTGGCACGCCCCACACTTGCTGCCGCCGCATTGCCTGCAGCTGTACTTCTATTATTCCGAACTCGACTTTTCTGCGGTTGTGCAACCAGAGAACCTGTCATGCACAATGCTATCAGTATGAATAGTATCTTTTTCATAATCTGTTTAGTTTATAATGACTTCAACAGGTGAAGTTAGCGTTCTTTCTATACCATCTGGACCCACCACTCGAATGCGGCTGATATTGAACAGTTTTCCACGGCTAAGCGAGCGGATTCGCGCCAATTGATTGGGAGTGAAAGAGGCTGTATTGCTCACCTCTGGCACCACGTTTCCCATATTGTCAACAAACATTGTTTCAAAACCCAAGACACGGAATGAGATGTCCAACAGACCGTCGTCAATCGCTGCGGCAATCCCCCCTGCGGCAATGATTGCCTGCTTGGATATGCGACCGCCCTTAAAGCGAGACGTATTCCCTTTTGAGTCTGTATATTCCAAATATCCTGTAGGATCTGGCAACTTTCGCACATGAAACACAAACTTCCCCATTTCCTGCTGGCGACCCTCGTTCAATGCTGTAACTGTGAAAGTAACATCTTCACCAACTTTTGAAGGTACTGCGACATAGTTCCCTCCGTCTTTCTTTGTAAGGGTCCCATTTGACATCGAGAGGCTAATCTTATTGCTTGGAACTCCAGGAACGCTGACACTTATAGGGTTCTCATAACCAGCATAAAGCATATTCATCATGGTCGCGCTGACTGTTGCTGATGGTTCCACTACCGTGTAAGGCTGCGAGAACTCACGCCGAATCGTCTCCCCATTGCCATTTCTCATTACGAGATAACCATTCAAGGTGAAATCGCCCGTCGAATTGCATATCGTCTCATAACGCCCATTAGCAGACTTCAGCAATGTGTTGCCGACATATATTTCAGGTCGTTGAGTACTGTCAACTGCAGCCATAATGATCTGAGCTGAGAACTTGCCGCCACGAACGACTGTCTGTGAATTCGGTATGACATAAGCATTTATCTGATTCACACGCACATCCTTGACATCAATATTAGCCACAAGCTGGTGCAGCATCTCTCCTTCAGCATAACGCACGTCCGTCTGAAGTTTCGTAAGCAAAGTGACAGCTGCCGCAACTGGTGTATTCTCAAACATATACTCCTGCCAGTTCTTGCCCATCATCTTTGCTTTCTTTGGAACTTCCGTTGTTAGATTAGACTGGATGATTTCCTTTTGCTGCTTGTCGTTTATCATCTGAGTTATTCCATCACGATACGATTCTATCGCACGTTTCAGGTCATCTCCTTTCCCTACGCCCGGAGCTAACATCACATGCGTTGCAGCTTCCAGATTGTCACGACCTTCGATATTCTCCAAATCCGCATCATCGCCATCAACATCACGAACAATTTCCCATTTCAAATCTTCCGCAAACATATACAGAGAATCCGACATTTTGCGTACCAGCTGTGCCTTCTCATACCACTGACGGGTCTTCTCCGGATTGCGCTTCATTGCCGCTTCCAATTCTTTATATATTGCCTCATTTTGCATAGAAGAATTCTCCTTCGAGCGATTCAATCCCTCATCCACAAGCGAGAAGCCTTCAAGAACATCCGATGATACATTCAGCGCCAACATTGCCATCAGCACAACATACATCAGATTAATCATTTTCTGACGCGGAGTCAATTTCTTTCTTATCATAATTAGTTATTTGAAACTAATTTACCATTCTTTCTATCACACTACTCAGCTAGGCAATCTTCATCTTAAGAGCCTCAACCATCTTAGAGTACACATCATTGAGTTCCTGAAGCTGAGCAGCCAGCATCTTCGTCTGTTCATTCACCTCGTCAATTGTTGCAGACTGCGTGCCAACACTCTTAAGCTGCATCTCGTAGAAACGATTGATGCCTGTAAGCGTGCGATTCATTGTCTCCATTTCCTCGGAATCGCGTGTCAGACGAGCACTCTGTTCTGCCACCTTCCTTAGAATCTCTGTCAACTCCGTCAATTGCTCCACATATCCTCTCGTTGCCTCCTGCATTTCGGGCGCCATTCCCTGATACTGAGGAGAATTGAACACAGGCGTCGCCGAAGAAATGTCCGAAGCCAACTGGGCTGCATCAACAGGGCGTGACAAAGCATTCGTTAAAGCCACAGCCGTATCTTCTGAAAGCGAACTGCTCACTTGAGCACGGATAGCCGCATCCTCTGCAGCCTCTTCTGCAAGCTCTTGTGCATCAAGACTTTCTTGCGGCTCAAAACCTGCGAGAAAGAACACGATAACTTCTGTCCCCATACCCAAGAAAAGCATCAAATCTGCGCCTGCAATATGAGTTAATTTGAAAAGTGCACCAGCGATAACGACCGCTGCACCCCAGCTATATGCATAATTCAAGAAGGTTTGCCCCTTTTTAGTTCTGAGCCACTTTTGAATGCCTGTATATTTTGTTGCCATATATAATGATTTTACAAGTTATGATAATTTTATCTATTAGCCTTTGAAGCTGTTCCCACTTGAGAACGCACACAGCGGAATCCGACAAACGAGCGCCCAACGTTCTGATACTCGTACGACCTCCATGCACTTTTAATGAAGCTCTCTGGATCCTTCCAAGAACCGCCACGAACACTTTTCTTCTTCAACGCATAAGGGTCTTCCTTTGCCGCATTATAAGTCAAGGTCGGATTCATATCGCTCATCGAAAGCACTCCTGCCTCAGTGTAGACAGTGCTTGTCCATTCAGCCACATTGCCAGCCATATCAAACAAACCATTTGAATTGGCGCTGTAAATTCCCACCTTCGACGTGATAAGGTTGCCATCTTTCGTATAGTTGCCTCTGTCTGGCTTGAAATTAGCATAATAGCATCCTTTTTCGCTCGCTACACCTTCCTGCATCCAAGGCAGTTCGTTGCCCTCCTTGCCTCGTGCAGCAAATTCCCATTCTGCCTCGGTTGGCAAACGATATCGCTGGATGAATTTAGCTTGTGGGCCTAATCCCTTTATCAAGAAATCGGTACGCCAATTACAGAACGCATTAGCCTGTTCCCAATTGACTCCAACAACAGGATATTCGTTATAGTTGGAATGAGTAAAATACAATCTCATGTATGCCTCATTCTCTGCATTTTGGAAGTCATTCACCCAGCATGTAGTATCTGGATACACATTTACAATATAAGTATTGACAAAATCCCACATGCTGCTCAGCGGACGCGTTTTAGTCTCACGATGAATAACGCCTTCTTCATCTACATAGGCAGTATCTTTGCTTATCATGACCACTTCTTCCGGGTCAACCTGGAAATCCGTATTCAAGTTGCGCTCTGCCGGATTCAGACGATATTTGCGCTTTGCAGCCATCACATAGTCAAAGACCTCATAACGATAATTCAATTGGCTTGCATCCAACATCTTTTCCCCTGTAACAGGATGCACCGTATATACACTTTCCATCGCCCTCAACTGGTCTTCGTCTGGATTGCGTGGCAATGGCTTATTCCAATTGAGATGAGGGGTGACGGGGTCACCATACCTATCTTCTTCTATCTTATAAGTTTCATCTCCGCCATAAGCAGGGTCAGCAAGACGTTCACGAATGATTGAATCTCTAACCCAATACACAAACTGGCGATACATAGAGTTTGTCACTTCCTTCTCATCCATCCAGAACGCATCCACACTGATATCTCTCGTTGGCATGTCCTTTCCCCAAAGACTGTCATTCTTTTCAGAGCCCATCTTAAGGCTTCCACGCTTGACCAGCACCATGCCATAGGGAGCGGGTTCTGCCATCGAAGTGCCGCCAACTCCAGTTACCTCACCGCCAGTCGCGCCCATACCAGGCTTGCCCGAAAAGCAAGAAGCCAGCATCAGGGTGAAAGCCGCTGCACATATAGCAAATAAAATCTTTTTCATATTTTAATCTATTGTTTTGTTTATTCTATCATTTTACTGATGCACTACAGCCATCTCACGCTTTTGTGCTTATTCCTTCCCTTCTTAAAGAGGTCCAGATTGGTCTGATAACCCACAACCAGTTCGTGGCTGCCATTAATAGCGCCCACTCCCGAAGTGTACAGCTGGTAGTTGTAGCCAAGACTGATGCCATGAAAGACACCTCCGACAAGGAACGTAACAGAAGTGCTAGGACTGTAGCCTAAGCCTCCATAGAACTCTTTGCCGTCCGATTCGTACAACAATCGGCATTGAATATCTTCTCGCCACGAGTCCCAATCAGACTGTATCAAGAAGGAGGGCTGCACTGTAAATAACGAATTTTTTATTTTTATATTGCATCCGCCCATCAAATAATACATGCTGGGGATTTCCACTTCGTTTGTTTCTCCAATCACGATGGTTGGCGCCAGCAAGTGCTGGCCGGAGATTCCCAGCCAGTATTTAGGGTGGTAGTAATACAGGCCCGCTCCAAGGTCAACAGTGTTGCCATCTTGCTGAGATGACGGGAATGCCGGGTCACTGTTATCCTCAAGCTCCATGTCCGAGGGGTCTATCTTTTCACTCATCAATGCACCTAACACACCAATGGCTAGTTTCCCCTTGCTCCCCACCTTTATGTTGTAAGAATACTGCAAGCCAATCCTTGTGGTCGTAAATATACCAATATTGTCATTCAAGAAACTGACACCTGCTCCATGGCGGGGACTCAAGAAGTAAACAGGAAGGGACGCGCCCACATACATGGTAGATGGCGCTCCGTCATAGCCCACCATCTGCATTGAATAAACAGCATCCACATCCAGCATGCCATCCGTACCAGAGACTGCAGGGTTATAATAAGACTTGAGGGCTGTGAAGTCTGAGAACTGCACATCCCACTGTGCTCTCGCAACCGAACAGAATGCCAGAAAGAGAGCAGCCATCAAAGATATTCGATTATTCATCAATATATAAAACTCTATTTTTCTTCATTTATTGTATAAGCCTCTGTTTTTTATCAAACAAAAAAAGAGGGAACTGGATTCACATCCCATCCCCCCTACTAAAAAACAGAGTTAGTTAATATATAATATATAGGTACTTCTTTACTTATTCCACGCCAATGCTGACATTAGCCAATAGGCATGGTTGCGGTGATGTGTCATCTCTGGAGGAACGGGATTGCCGCCGCATCAGAAAGGTGCTCCATCGGGGAATCCACCAAATCCGCCCATATTCATGCCGCCACCCATCATACCGCCAGGACGCATCATGCCGCCCTGCACACTCCTGCTGCCTTGTGCACCAGTACGGCCAACAAAAACATGTGCCGCCTGAGCAGGAGTTATCAACTCCAGAAATTTAGGAAGATACTCCCTGTCCACTTTCAGTTGAGCCTCTTGAGCGGAGAGCCGTTTCTCTATCAGCTCCATAGCCTGCTCATCTGTTATCTTTTTCAGATCGACCTCTTCATTTTCATTTCCACCCTTAGGGTTAGCGGCGTTGCTGCGTGCCGTCTGATAATCGAGATAAAGAACTTTGAACGCCTCTTCTTTTTCATCATCAAGTTTCATCTGCTTCACTAGACGCTCCGCTGTGCGGGCATGCACTTCTGTCGGGTCAAACCTTTGACGTCTGCCATTAGCATTCTGCGCCATCGCAACAAGCGCAGCAAACGTAAACAATAGAACAGTTAAAACGGCCTTTTTCATATTGAGTTGTTATAAATGAACACTTTCTTCTATAAACTTCCCGACGATGCTCCATTGATAAGACTACACAAAAGTCGCAAGGTTTAATAGCCCCCTAAAAAAATAATAAAGCAGCTTCCATATTCCTGTTAATTGGGAAGAGAGGACACATTATTATTAATTATACATATAAAAAACTATCTGGGATAAAGATTTATCGAATAGCGCGCACTTTTTCTTCAGGTCAAAACACAAACGACACCACTTTTTCACAGGACTTAGCATTGGGGTATTCTCTGTATCTATTAAGCGTACCCCTCGGGTCCGCCGTGGTGGACCCGAGGGGTACGGTATATCGGACCCGAGGGGTCCGATGGGGAGGGGGCTCAAAATTGCCCAACAAATCTACGCAAAGAAGGGCGCCATGAGAACGCTTATCACTTGACCTTCAAATGCACTTCCATCGTAGCTCGATATTGTTTCCCATCCGTATGCGTATAGATGACGGCCTGACGGATGGTATAGGTCTTCCCCTTCTTCAAATGCCCAGGATACTGCCCGACATAACAGCCGTATTGGTCTGGGTACATCTCAGCAAAGACAGCTGCGGAGTTGTTATAACCAACAATGCCCCCCGCCGTGCTAAACCAATGGCCGAAGCAAGTAGCGCTAGAAGTAGAAGTGGTCGTTCCATAGGTTATTTTCCCATCAGCAGCAACTCCGACGAAATCGAGCGTGCCTTTCACGCCCTTGCTGGTTGCGCTGCACTTAACGCCTTGCATCTGCTTTGTGCTAACGCCAAGCGCCTGGCTTATCGCATCGGTATCGTATTGTACACGCACGCTGGAGTAATCGCTGGAACTATATGCCAGTTCTGCCTCTATGACAACAGTTGTATCCCTTCGAGCATAGTCCTCGGGGTATTCGCCATACGTGCGGGAAGCCCCAACAGCCGAACAGTTTTCAAACGTCACCTGATAAGGCCACTGCTCATCATTGTCTGCATTGTCATCCCAAGGGTGACGCCAGTGTTCTGTTGGAGCACCAAGCACAACAAACCATGCTTTCTTCGTATCGTCAGGCAAAGCCAGTTCCGCCACACCTTCCTTCTCGCTATACATAGGTCCATACACACGGCTGCCATCTTCCTTCTGTGCCACAAATCCATAGCGCCAGCCTGCTTTTGAGACATTAATCTTACGATAGCCCGCAGCGCCGGCAATACCCTTGAAAGCCACTTTTACCGTAGAACCAGCCTTGAACCCCTTCAACTGCATGATGTTAAAGCCATAGTTCTGAGGACAGCAATCTGCTGCAACGGCATAGGTGTTGTCTGTTCCCTCCACATGCGTCAGCTTGGTAGAGAATGCGTTTTGGAAATCCTTGCCCCTTTCACGAATATCGTCAAAATCCCACGTTGCAGCTCGGCAAGCATAATCAAACATGATTTTATTGAATTCATCCTGCTTGATGCCGTTCATACGGACAAAAGTTTCCACTGGGTCTTCTGGGCGTCGAGTCTCTCGCCACAGACGGCCTATAAAGTCTTTGCCATAGAGCTGACACCAATAATACTGAATGAAATAGTTTGCATAACGATAGTCCTCGTGCAGCAAATTCTTATACGCCGAAGACACATACTCTCCATATCGGTAGTTAGTGAAAATCGTTGCAGGGAACACGGTAAAAGCCTGCCATTGGGCACAGCTCTCCCACCAGGCACATCCGCCATCACCATTATCGCCGAATCCCCAACGCCATCCATAGTCCCACTCTGAAGCATTCTTTGAAGTTGACAAATCAGCGCTAACCAAATACTGGAACACATGGCCAATCTCATGCGCCGCTGTGTGTCCGCCTTCCGCCCCTGCAGCCCATGGAGTGCAATGGAAGAGGCCCACCTTCATTCCTTTGCTCGCCTTGGTGTTGCCATTATAATACCAAACCGTTCCGTCCTGACCGGAGCCGTCAGCACGCCAAGCATTACCATCCCATGCAGTCTTGACGATGAACATGCAAATTTTATGGGCATCTGTCACCGATTCACCTGGTTTCAAGAAACCAAGCTCTTCCACATACTTCTTCCAAATTTTCTCTCCGTTGTTGAGGAGAGTCTTCACATTGACCGAATAGCCACCATAAGTAATGGTATTGTTTTTCAATGTCAAGCCCTCTTCCCAAAAGCACACGAAATGCTCCGATTCCATCGAGCGCTGGAAACACCATTGAGAGCTCTCTTTGGTGAAATCCACGTTTCTGTACTCGGAAGGCTTCACCAATGTACGGTTAGTATCACCAAAAACATAAACACCCGATGTACGATAAGACTTCGAAAGCCCGATGACTTTGTCGCTTGCGGGCATATACTTGTAGCGCTTCAATGCCGTCTTTGTAAACTCCATTGAATCGACATTCTCCAAGTCGATAAATTCGCTTTCCACGAATCGGTCGTCGAACTGAAACCACATCGCATCTGGCTTATCTTGAGCCGTCACGCATAACGAGGAGAACAATGCGGCAAACGCAATGATGACGTGATATTTTCTTTTCATAGCAACGATTTTATC
Organism: Bacteroidales bacterium; assembly: GCA_030528885.1. Lineage (GTDB taxonomy): Bacteria > Bacteroidota > Bacteroidia > Bacteroidales > Bacteroidaceae > Minthosoma. The sequence goes on from JAUMXY010000002.1 coordinate 69,030, forward strand.
TCTTCATCACCTTCAAAGAAGACTGTCCCACACTAACCACATACATCCCCTTAGGCAATCCGTTCAGATTGACCGTAATCACGTCCCCATCTCGCTGGATGTCTGCTGAAACCTTTGCGCCATTAGCAGCGAAGACATCCACATTCTTGACAGAAGAGGAATTAATCACAACCATATTTCCTCCCACACGGACATTCTGCTTCGACAACACATTCTCTATCGCATTAGGATCGTCTTCCGACGAAATGTAAAAGTTCTTTATATTACTGAACTCATAAGTATCGGCTTCCACCAACATCTTCCCTTCTTGAAAACGAAGTTTAGGATTAGTCTCTCCGCCCAAAAGGTAATACACCTTCGTGCCGTCCGTAAGAGTGAACACCACGCTTTTCGCCTGCGCACAAACACAGACGAGACATGCAAATGCAAATAACAAAGTAAGTTTTTTCATCATATCGTTTTTATTAATTCTTTTTCAGCTGATTGTAAAGGTTGTACCCATACCATAGAAGAGCAACAAAGAATAGCCCGATCATCACCATCGACATTGTGTCTTTCAACACCGTATACAGCCAAATGCTTGCACCGAATCCCAGCACAACGAAGACGAATGACAGGACGACAAATATTTTCTTCAGCTTATCCATAATAGCATCATTTATTCAATTTCCAGCTAAAGCCATCTTTCGTATCTTTCACCTCGAAACCAAGAGCCGCCAGATTATCACGAATCATATCGCTCGTGGTCCAGTCCTTGTTTGCCTTCGCCTTAGCACGCTGCTCAAGAAGCATATCCACCACTTTCCCGAATGCAGCTTCACGCGCCTCGCTACCATTAGCATTACCAGCCAAAGAACCACTCACCTTGATGCCCAGAAGGTCAAAAGCAAACAGGCCAAACACTTCCTTCAAGGCAGCAAGCACATCTGCCGCTACAGTTTCCTTCTTATCAACAATTGAGTTTATCACCTTGGTTGCATCGAACAAGTTAGATATTACGATAGGAGTGTTAAAATCATCGCACATGGCATCGTAGCACCTTGCCTTCAAGCCTTCCACATACTCCATCTTCACTGTGCCAGCCTCATCCGCCTGCACAGCATTCAGCGCGGTCCATGCATCCAGCAGTCTTTCAAGCCCTTTCTCTGCAGCCTGCAAAGCATCATTGCTGAAATCCACCGTTGAACGATAATGAGCCTGCAGAATGAAGAAGCGGATAGTCATCGGAGAATAAGCGCGATCCAGCTTAGGATGATCACCTGCGAAGAATTGTGGCAAGGTGATGAAATTCCCTAAGGACTTACCCATCTTCTGCCCCTCGATGGTTATCATGTTATTGTGAATCCAATAGGTCACCATCTGGTCACCCTGACTCGCAACAGCCTGCGCTATCTCGCATTCATGATGAGGGAATATCAAGTCCATTCCTCCTCCGTGGATATCAAAGTGCTCGCCAAGATACTTACGCCCCATAGCCGTGCATTCGCAGTGCCAGCCAGGGAAGCCGTCGCTCCAAGGCGAAGGCCAGCGCATTATGTGTTCCGGTTGAGCAGCTTTCCACAACGCAAAGTCAGCCTGATTCTTTTTCTCCCCCACACCAGCAAGGTCACGACTGGCATCCTTCACGTTCTCGAGGCTGCGCCCCGAAAGAATGCCATACTTGTGCACTTCATTGTACTTTTCAACATCGAAATAGACAGAGCCATTGCTTTCGTATGCAAAACCGTTATCCAGGATTTGCTGCACAAGTTGCTGCTGCTCAATGATATGTCCTGTTGCATGAGGTTCAATGCTTGGCGGCAAGCAACCAAGCGCATCCATCGCCTCATGAAAACGATTGGTATAATACTGCGCCACTTCCATCGGTTCAAGCTGTTCCAAACGAGCCTTCTTGGCAATCTTATCCTCTCCTTCATCCGCATCATGCTCCAAATGTCCCACATCCGTGATGTTGCGCACATACCGAACTCTATAGCCCAAATGCTGCAAGAAGCGGAAGACGATATCAAAAGTAATTGCAGGACGTGCGTGACCAAGATGCGCATCGCCATACACAGTCGGACCACATACATACATCCCGACATGAGGGGCATGCAGCGGACGGAATACTTCTTTTTTGCGTGTCAGTGTATTATAAACGTAAAGTGCCTGTTCCATTTTATAGTAAAGTTATTTTCCGTACAAAGGTACGAATAAGACAGAAGAAAACAAAAGGAAAAAGCATATTTTGTTTTGTAAAGACAGACAATTGCCTCAATCCGAATGCCCTTTGGGCTTTCTGCTGCCTTCACGCAAAGCACATTCAAGAAGAACTTAGCGGATTCCCCCACAACGAAAATAGCACTATTTCATAAAAAAAGTCTGAAAAATTCTTTTTTTATGAAAAAACTGATTAATTTTGTGGCGCAAATAATCTAAACATAACCAATTGAATTAAAATGCTCAAACTAACCCGCAGAATCCTCGCCATCATTTTCTGGTTAGGAATCACTTTCTTGTTCCTTGATTTCACAGGAACCTTACATCCCTACTTTGGCTGGATGGCTAAGATCCAATTTCTGCCTAGCATATTGGCAGTTGACATCTCTACCATCATTTTACTGATTGTGCTCACACTACTCGTCGGGCGCATTTATTGCTCCATCATCTGCCCGCTCGGAGTTCTACAGGATTTCTTTGCGTGGATTGGGAAACTGAGCATATTCCGCAAAAACAAAAAGGCAAAATTTGCCAACAAATACAGCTACTCAAAGCCCAAGACATGGCTGCGGCTGGCTGTGCTTGCCTTGTTCATCATCATGCTGCTGGCAAGCATTCATGCCGGTGTGATTCTGCTTGCGCCCTATAGTTCTTACGGACGCATGGTCGCATCGCTGCTACAGCCTGCTTATATAGAAATCAACAACCTGCTTGCTTTATGGTCCGAAGCAAACGACAATTACATGTTCTATCAAGTGGAGCAGCACAACAACCCTATGATTCTCATCGTCATAGCGGCTGTTACAGCTATCATCTTGCTTGTCCTTGCATTCAAGAACGGACGTACCTACTGCAACACCATTTGCCCCGTTGGAACCGTACTCGGATACCTTGCAAAGTTCTCTTTGGGGAAAATAAAGGTTGAGGACAGCAAATGCATCCAATGCGGACTCTGTGCTCAAAACTGCAAGGCTGCGTGCATCAAGGTCGAAAAAGGGAAGCCTGTTGTCATTGATTACACACGATGCGTAACTTGCGGAGACTGCGAAACAGTCTGCAATAAAAAAGCTATTGGCTTGAAATATGCGCCAGTTTGGGAAAAAGGCAACAAAACCACTAAAGACACATCCGAGAAGAACACCGACTCCGACATTTCACGCCGTTCTTTCCTCTCCATCACAGGAACGGCACTGGCAACAGCCGCCATCAAAGCACAAGAGAAAACGACAGACGGCGGATTGGCAGAAATCGAAGACAAGCAGATTCCTGAGCGAGCTACATCCATCACACCTCCAGGTTCGCTGTCCGCACGAAACCTGCAGCAACACTGCACGGCTTGTCAGCTCTGTATAGCGAACTGTCCTAACGGAGTGCTCCGCCCCTCCCAAAAGCTGGAGACATTCCTGCAGCCAGAAATGCAATACGACAAGGGCTATTGCCGTCCAGAATGCACACGTTGCACGGACGTTTGCCCAACAGGCGCAATCCGCCCTATCACTAAAGAAGAAAAGACAGCCATCCAAATCGGGCATGCCGTCTGGGTTGAAAAGAACTGCATTCCTCTCACCGACGGACAGAACTGCGGCAATTGCGCCAAGCACTGTCCTACAGGCGCCATACAGATGATACCTGCCGACAGGAGCCTGAAGCGCCATCCTGAATATGGCTTCTGGATGGACGCAAACGGCAACAGAGTGAACACTCGAAACATGAAGCAGATTCCAGCCATCAATACAGAGAAGTGTATCGGTTGCGGTTCGTGCGAATACCTTTGTCCAGCACGACCTTTCAGCGCAATCTATGTAGAAGGACATGAACAACACCGCGAGATATGAAAAATATGGACAGAAGAAAATTCCTGAAAGTAGCAGGAACCGCAACAGCAGCAGTTGCCATCGCATCATGCGGCAACTCTGACAAAGATTTCAGCAATCTTGACCCTAAGGGAAATCATACAGGCGATGTGCCAACCGACAAGATGACCTACCGCACCAACCCGTTCACAGGAGATGTCGTGTCTTTGCTTGGCTATGGCATGATGCGACTGCCCAACAAGGAACTGAAGAACGACGAGGGCGAACGTATCGGAGAGCAGATTGACCAAGAGCAAGTTAACCATCTTGTCAAATACGCACTCGACCACGGCGTCAACTACTTTGACACTAGCCCCGCTTATTGCCAAGGCAAGTCCGAATCATCTACAGGCATTGCGCTCAAAGCATCCGGCTACGACAGGTCCAAATACTTCATAGCAACAAAACTCAGCAATTTCGCAGGCCATCAATGGAATTTGGAATCAGGAATAAAAATGTTCCAGGATTCTCTCAAGAACCTTCAGACAGATTACATAGACTACCTGCTGTTGCATTCTGTTGGGTCAGGCATGGACAACCTGAATGGCAGATTCCTCCAAAACGGACTGATTGAATACCTGATGGAGCAGAGAGAGAAAGGAGTGATACGCAATCTGGGATTCTCTTTCCACGGAGATCATGGAGTATATGACTATCTTCTCGCCAACCAAGACAAATACCATTGGGATTTCGTGCAGATTCAGCTGAATTACGTTGATTGGCATCACAGCAATGCCAAACATCTGTACGAAGAGCTGGACAGGCTGGGCATTCCCGCAGTCATCATGGAACCGCTATTGGGCGGCCGACTGTCCAAGATGCCAGACCACATTGTCGCCACCCTCAAGCAGCAGCGACCACAGGACAGCGTTGCCTCTTGGGCCTTCCGCTACGTCGGGAGCAAACCCAGAGTGCTGACCGCACTGAGCGGCATGACATACATGGAGCATCTCGAAGACAACATACGCACTTACAGCCCACTTACAGCCCTGACTACAGAAGAGCAAGAATGGCTTGAGAACGAGATTGCAAACCTCTATCACTCTTACCCAACCATACCTTGCAACGACTGTAAATATTGCATGCCTTGCCCTTACGGACTGGACATCCCTGCCATTTTTGTCCACTACAACAAGTGCGTCAACCATGGCAACATTCCAGAATCCCAGCAAGCCGCAAACTACGAAAAAGCACGCAGAGCATTCCTTATCGGCTACGACCGTTCTGTGCCAAAGCTCAGGCAGGCAGACCACTGCATTGGCTGCAACCAATGCAATTCGCATTGCCCACAAAGAATCAACATTCCACGCGAGCTGACACGCATTGACCAATTCGTGGAAAAGCTTAAGCAAGGAACTCTATAGCATTCGGCATGCGATAAAACAGAACATGACATGCTACAGTTTTATCGCATGCCCGCCCAAAGAAGAAGAACAAAAACAAATATAAAATCCAAAGTTCATGACACCACTGTTTCTCGGCCTTGGAGCCCAAGAAATCCTTATCATTTTGGCAATCGTACTCCTGCTTTTCGGAGGCAAGAAGATACCAGAACTTATGCGCGGTGCAGGAAAAGGCGTGCGTGCATTCAAAGATGGGATGAAAGAAGTCACTAATGATGACGAAAAACAAGAAGAGAAGAAGTGACCTTTTGGGAGCATCTCGATGAATTACGGCAAATACTACTGCGCTGCATCATTGCCAGTGCAGTATTTGCAATCCTCGCCTTTGTCTTCAAAGACGAGGTTTTCTCAGTTATATTCGCCCCCAAGAGCGCTGATTTCCTTCCGGCAATCTTCGGAGAATCGCCTGACATAAAGCTCATCAACACTGAACTGACAAGGCAATTTATCGTTCACATGATGGCAAGCCTCTATGTCGGCATTTTAGCTGCAGCACCCTACATCCTCTACGAACTGTACCGTTTCGTATCTCCTGCGCTCTATCAGAACGAACGGCGCTATTCAGCCCCATTCATCATTGCAGCATACCTCATGTTCCTGCTAGGAATACTTTTCAGCTATTTCATCATATTCCCCGCCACATTGAGGTTCCTTGCCAATTATCAAGTAGATGCCTCGGTGGAAAACCTCATCTCCATCGAAAGCTACATCGACACACTAACCTTCCTCTGCCTCGCCATGGGAATCAGCTTTGAGGCCCCTATCCTATCATGGTTGCTTGGTAAATTCGGCATTCTGCATCGTCGGCAAATGCAAGCCATGCGCCGCCATGCTTTTGTCGCAATTCTTATCATAGCAGCCGTCATCACCCCAACTGCCGACGCTTTCACCCTCGCCATTGTCAGCCTCCCCATGTATCTGCTTTATGAAGCAAGCATCCTGCTTGTTCCCAGAAAGCAATAATCAACAGCCAAGCCACTTGCTAAAATGCTTTTTCACCCTCAAGAAAAAGCGACCTTCCCAAGCCCCTTCGGAAAGGGGGCAAAAGCACCTGATTAACGCGAGTTCAATATAACAGTTATATCGAACTGACGTTTTAGATAACGTGTCGTACCCGAGGGGTACGCTTTTTGTGCCCTTTCCCCTCCAAAATTCCAAATCGTTGATACTCAGACATGCCGCCCGTGTCGGAAATAATAGGCACAGGGTGTTCGTGTTATTATGCACACGGTGTCTGAAACCTTGTCTGCACGGTGTGCGTTTGCGGCCACTTGCCCAGCCCACCTCAAGAAGAAAAGAGGCACAAGGTGAAAATGCCCTGTGCCTCCATGCTGAAGTGTCAGTGTCTGACAAGTGTCGTGAACGTTTGGAAAGGTGAGTTCGAGCTCGAACTCACGTTAATCAAAGTGCTCTCAACCCCCGAAAAACGAGATAAGGGTCATGGGTGACATGAGACCTTACATCTTGAGAGAACGAGAATGTATTTCCGCCCGTTATGAAGACATGCAAATCGGAATATTCGCAAAGCAACTGACGAATATATCCTTCCATCTCGAAACGAGTGCCATTCACTGCTGCAGAAAGCATCGCTGTACGCGTGTCGTATCCCATCAAGACAGCCTCATCCTCAGCTTCCACTAAAGGCAGCAGCGCAGTATGTTCGTGCATAGCGTTGAGCCTCAACTGCACTCCTGGGGAGATGGCTCCTCCCAAAAGGACTCCTTCACGAGAAATCACATCATACGTAAGACAAGTGCCCGCATCAATCACCAGCAAAGTGCTGTTCGGGTCTTGCGACAAAGCACCGATATCAGCAGCCCAGCGGTCCGCTCCTAAAGTTTGGGGGACATTCTGCACAGGCTTCACAGGACACGGCACTTCTGCTGTCAGCCTAATGATGGGCACATCCATCTCTTCAAGCGCAGCATTCAGCTCCACATCTTCTCCTGCTACGGAAGATATCCGCACAGATGACAAGCCGAAGATGTTTCTTAAACGAGTGAAAGCCACACGCCATGGTTCTGACAGCCGTTCAAAATGGACAATGCCCACCTCAGACGACTGATTTGAATCCCGAATGGGCTCTGCCACAGCAATCTTAGCAGAAGTGTTACCTATGTCTATCAGCAAGTCCATACGCATCAAGCCTCAGCAGACACACTCATATCTTCCTCGATAAACTGCACGAGTCGCCCTACGGCCTCTTCCTCTGGAATATTCTTCTCTATGCACTCCTTCTGCTTGTACAAGGAAACCTTACCAACGCCAGCCCCAACATACCCGTAGTCTGCGTCTGCCATCTCGCCAGGACCATTGACGATGCAACCCATAATACCAATCTTAAGGGCAGAGAAACGCTTGTCATGCAAAGCCCGTTCTGATATCGCAGCTCGTATCTTTGCAATCGTCTCTTCCAGATTGTAGAGCGTGCGGCCACAGCCTGGACAACTGATATATTCAGTCTTGGTAAACTTTATACGTGCGGCCTGAAGGATTGCATCAGCCAAATCAACCAAGCGTTCTTCAGCGAAACCTTCATTCTTGATGACAAGCTGATGGGCAAGCTGGTCTATAAAAAGAGCGCCAACTGTCATGGCTGCCTTCAACTGCAAGTCTTCCCATGAAGTCTCATGGAAAACAATTGTAACCGTATCATCTGCGATAGACTCTTTGGCCTGCTGCCTCAAACGTGCACATTCCTCGATGGAATCGATTAACTTCTGAGCAACAGGTATCTCGCGCTCTGGTGCTTCCGACAAAGAAACACGGATGGTGTCACCGATGCCCTCACACAGCAACGCGCCAATACCCACAGCACTCTTTATTCGGCCATCTTCTCCCTCGCCAGCTTCTGTGACGCCCAAATGCAGCGGAAACGCCATCTCTTCCTTTGCCATCTGAGCCACAAGCAAGCGTACGGTACGAACCATCACTACCGTATTGCTGGCTTTAATGGAAATCACCACATCGGTGAAATGTTCCCGAACACATATACGCAGGAACTCCATGCACGACTCCACCATACCTTCTGGCGTATCGCCATAACGAGACATGATACGGTCGCTTAACGAACCATGATTTACACCTATACGAACCGCTGTATGATGAGCCTTGCAGATTTGGAGAAAAGGGACAAATCGCTCGTCTATTTTCTTGATTTCATCGGCATATTCCTCATCTGTATATTCCAACTTCTTAAACGTTCTGGCAGGATCCACATAGTTGCCAGGGTTGATACGAACCTTCTCGCAGATTGTGGCAGCCGTATCAGCTACTGCAGCATTGAAATGCACATCGGCCACAAGAGGAACAGAATAACCCGCAGTCCGAAGCGCGTCGCGGATATTACCCATATTGAGCGCTTCACGCTGGCCCTGAGTGGTAAAACGAACCAATTCTCCACCCGCGTCAACGATACGTTTTGCCTGGACGACAGAGCCTTCAGTGTCCATCGTCGATGTATTAGCCATCGATTGAACACGGATTGGGAAGTCGCTTCCAATCGCAACGTCTCCCACTTTGGTTGCCGTAGTCTTTCTTCTCTGGTAAATCATGGACTTATACATTAAAATCAATTACATTTATACATGAAGTTGACTCCTTTCAATTCTTCGTTTGCCTTTTCAATCTTCTTGCAGAGCCCTTTCTTATACGCTGCGAATTTTTCAGCAAGGGACTCATCCGACAAAGCAAGCATCTGTACAGCAAGAATACCTGCATTAAGAGCGCCATTGATGGCCACAGTTGCAACAGGGATGCCTGGAGGCATCTGCAAGATAGAATATACAGCATCCATTCCATCCAGCACACTTCCCTTCACGGGCACGCCAATCACAGGGAGAGTTGTGTTCGCCGCAATGACACCTGGGAGAGCCGCCGCCATACCCGCGCCAGCAATGATAACCTTGATGCCACGCGATTTAGCTCCCTTTGCAAATGCCTCCACCGCATCAGGGGTGCGATGAGCGGACAAAGCGTTTATTTCAAAAGGAATCTCCATTTCATCGAAGAATTTAGCAGCTTTTTCCATAACAGGAAGATCGGAGGTGCTGCCCATGATGATAGATACAATTGGTTTCATTTCTATAATATATTTAAGTTTCTTTTATTATACCCAGCTAAGCAATATGAATGCCATTGCACAAACATAACCAATACAAAAACCCACAAGCACTTGAGCCAGACTGTGCTGACGGAGAACAATGCGGCTCGTGCCTAATACGCCGGACAGCAACAGCAACGCGCAAAACGGCCAAACAGGGTTGTAGTAAAACAAGATGCTAAACGCATTAAGTGCGCCAACCAAGCCTCCCATGCCCACCATGTGTGTACTGACCTTCCACCACACATTTACAACAACACAAATGATTTGAGAAACTAACGCAGCCAAGACCACTCCACGAAAGCACATGGCTACATTCATTTTCGCCATAATGACAAGGCAAGACGTATAGCTCAACAACGCCACAAAATAAGGCATGTGCCGATGTTCGCGATAGCTCAACTCGTGGCGAGTCCATTTCTTCAGCCAACGCACCAGGGTAATGCCAACAGTCGGCACGAACACCGTGAAAAAAAACACCAAACAGAGAACAAACATCTTGTACCCCCATGGCAACAACCGCATATATGTAAAGAGGAACAGACCCACAAACACCCACAATGGAGCGTATAAGGGCATAAAAAGCATAGACAATGCTTTAGCAATCCGTATCAGTTGTTTGTTTTTCATCATAAGCCCTCTTTTTTATCCACGACGGTTTTTAACCGAAGGAATGCCCATTTCAACACGATATTTAGCAACCGTGCGACGAGCCAAATTCACCCCTCTTTTCTTCATAATCTCTACAATTTTCTCATCCGTAAGAGGATTAGACTTGTCTTCTGAGTTGACAATCTCGTTCAGCATATCCTTCACTTGATGCCCATCTATCTCTTCCCCTTCAGCGTTCTTCCGAGTCAACTTGAAGAAACTTGACAATGGATAAATCCTCCCATCAAGAAGAACGCACTTGGAATTACACACACGTGAAATTGTTGAAATGTCATAGCCTGTATGCCGCGCAACATCTTCAAGCACCAGACGCACCTTGTCTTCCTCATCTTTTGTCAGCAAGTATGTGCGTTGCAAATCAATAATCGCCTTCATCGTATCATAGAGCGTCCTGCGCCGTTGCTTGACCGACTCGATAAACATTTGAGCTGCATCTATCTTCTGACGAGTATACAGCATGCCTTCTTTTTCGCTTCTTGTTAATTGCGCCGGATTCGTCTGGTATTTCTTCATTTGAGAAATATAATCCTTACTCACATGTAAACGGGGAATTTCTCCACTATTCAAGTGCATCTGAATATTACCTTCCAAATCTGTTTCCACGATGAAATCGGGTATTTGTGTCTGAACACGGCTAGAAGAGGATTCACTTAACGCAAAACCAGGATTCACATTCAGTTTCTTTATATCTTCAAAAAGAACATCAAGCTGCACCGATGAAACGCCCAGCTTGGTTTTAAGCCTTTCCTTATTCTTATTGATGAATAAATCATAATGATTTTCTAAAATCCGTTTCTCTAGCAACAACACCTTTTCTTTCAGTTCAGAAACAGGCTCATCCTCGCTATTCAGTTGTCTTTCTATCTGTAAGAGCAAACATTCCTGAGTAGACCGCGCACCGATTCCTGCGGGATCAAAGTTTTGCAGTATAAGCAGAACTCTTTCCACATCCTGCTCTGAAACATACAAATATTCCTTGAATGCCAATTCGTCAACAATCGTCGACAATGGGCGATCTATAAACCCTCTATTGTCAAGCGAGCCTATCAGATACTTCAATATCCGTTCGTCATCGTCACTCAAATCATAATTCATCATCTGAGACTCCAGATACTCTATGAACGAGCCTGCATCCCCTATGATAAAATCCCGCGTGTCTTCACCCGCATTGCCAGGAACATAAACAGGCAGATCGTTCTCATCATACACTGAAAAATCCGCGCTGCTTTCTAACGAATCCCCATACAAGTCTATTCCCGTATCGTTCGCATCGATTTCATCGGATGTTTTAGTATCTTTTTCTCCCGTTTCTTCATCCGAAGCCCCCTCTTCCAATGCAGAATTATCCATCAATTCCTTTTTCACTCGCTGTTCAAACTCTGCAATAGGCATCTCCAGCAACTTTACAAACTGAAGCTGCTGCTGCGACAAACGAAGCTGCTGTTCTAACCGCTGGTTCTGCGTTTGAGTTAATACTTGAGGCATATCACTGGATTTCTAATGCAAAGATAGCACAAAATGGTAGCCAAACAAAATAAATTTGCCCTTTTTATTATAAAAGATGTCTGCATATTTTAAAGTTCTGTAAAAACATTTACGATGAGCCATAAGAGAAAAAAAAAATAATTATATTTGCATTAAAAAGAACGACAAACTAAAGCGCAGTTCCAAATATGGAAGATTTCGTACACCTCCACGTACATACCCAATATAGCATTCTTGACGGCCAGGCCGCCATCCCTAAACTTGTTGACAAAGCCATCAAAAACGGAATGAAGGGAATGGCTGTGACAGACCACGGCAACATGTTTGGAATCAAAGAATTTTTCAATTACTGCAACAAAGTAAACAAAGGGAAATCCCCTGAAGAAAAATTCAAGCCGATTTTTGGATGCGAGGTGTATTGCGCTCGCCGCGACCTACATCTCAAGGAAAACAATGGAATCGACAAGAGCGGATGGCACCTCATACTATTGGCAAAGAACAAAGTCGGTTACCACAACCTTGTCAAGATTGTCAGCGAAGCATGGGTTGACGGATACTATCACCGACCACGTACCGACCACAAGTCCATAGAAAAATATCACGAAGGACTGATTGCCTCATCAGCTTGCCTTGCTGGTGAAATACCACGTTATGTCAGCAAAGGGCAGATAGAGGAGGCTGAAAAGTCTATTGAATGGTTCAAAAGCGTATTCGGGGAGGACTTCTACATTGAACTCATGCGGCATGAAGTAAAAGACCCCATGCAAAAGGCTAATCGAGAGACATTCAAGGACCAAAAGGCTATCGAGCCCACCCTAATCGAGCTAGCACATAAGCATAACGTAAAAATAATATGTACCAACGACTCGCATTTCGTTGATGAGGAGAATGCCGAAGCTCACGACCGGCTGCTTTGCCTTTCCACAGGTAGAGACTTGGACGATCCCAACCGAATGCTTTATAGCAAACAGGAATGGTTCAAGACGAGGGAAGAGATGAACGATGCATTCAAAGATTTGCCAGAAGCACTGAGCAACACAACAGAAATCCTCGATAAAATCGAGATGTACAGCATCGACCATGCCCCTATCATGCCGTTTTTTGCTATTCCTGAAGAGTTCGGAACAGAAGAAGAATGGAGAAAGAAATACTCTGACGAAGACATCTTTAATGAATTTACCCGAGACGAAAACGGCAATGTCGTACTGACACAAGAAGAAGCCGAGGAGAAAATAAAGAAATTGGGCGGTGTCGACAAACTATATCGAATCAAGTTTGAAGCTGACTATCTGAAAAAAATCACATACGACGGTGCGAAAGTCCTGTATGGAGACCCCATCCCTGAAAGCGTGAAGTCGCTGCTTGATTTTGAGCTGCATATCATGAAGACCATGGGTTTCCCTGGATACTTCTTGATTGTACAAGACTTTATCAATTCCGCAAGGAAAGAACTCGGTGTGTGGGTTGGTCCCGGACGTGGTTCTGCCGCAGGAAGTGCAGTTGCCTACTGTCTGGGAATAACGAAGATAGACCCAATAAAGTACGATTTGCTTTTTGAGCGTTTCCTCAACCCTGACCGTATTTCCCTTCCCGATATAGATACCGACTTTGATGATGACGGGCGAGGAAAGGTCTTGCAATGGGTCACAGAAAAATACGGAGCGGAAAAAGTTGCACACATCATTACATACGGCACTATGGCGACGAAACTCGCCATCAAGGACGTTGCACGAGTACAGAAAGTTCCGCTTCCGACAGTAAATGCTCTCTGCAAATCAATTCCCGACAAATTGCCTAACGGCAAAAAGATGAACCTCCCCAATGCTATCGAATGTATACCGGAGCTGAAAGACGCCGCCACATCGCCAGACCCTCTGCTGCGCGACACCATGAGGTTTGCCCAGATGCTGGAAAACAACGTCCGCAACACAGGCGTGCACGCTTGCGGAACCATCATCTGCCGTGATGCCATAGACGATTGGGTACCAGTCAGCACTGCCGAAGACAAAGAAACTGGCGAAAAACTAAGGTGTACCCAATACGACGGACATGTCATCGAAGAGACTGGACTGATAAAGATGGACTTCCTCGGCCTGAAGACCCTGTCTCAACTGAAAGAAGCCGTTGCGAACATCAAGGAGAGCTTGGGCATAGACATTGACGTGGATGAGCTCGACATCACCGACCCTGCCACCTACCAGCTTTATTGCGACGGGCGCACCGTCGGAACATTCCAGTTTGAATCGGCCGGCATGCAGAAATACTTGAGAGAGTTACAGCCCAACGTATTTGAAGACCTCATTGCGATGAATGCTCTCTACCGCCCTGGCCCAATGGACTATATTCCCGATTTCATCGACAGAAAACAAGGAAGGAAGCCGATAGAATACGACATCCCCTGCATGGAAAAATACCTTAAGGACACGTATGGAATCACTGTCTATCAAGAGCAAGTCATGCTCCTTTCCAGACAATTGGCTGACTTCACACGAGGTGAAAGTGACGCACTCCGCAAGGCGATGGGAAAGAAGAAAAAGGACATTGTTGATGCCATGAAGCCCAAATTCATCGAAGGTGGAGTAAAGAACGGGCATGATGCAAAAGTCTTAGACAAGATATGGGGAGACTGGGAAAAATTCGCGTCCTATGCATTCAACAAATCACATGCAACTTGTTACTCATGGGTTGCATACCAGACAGCATTCCTAAAGGCAAATTTCCCTGCTCAGTTCATGGCTGCTGTCATGAGCCGCTCGCTAGACAACATCTCTGAAATCAGGAAGCTGATGGACGAATGCAAGCAAATGGGCATCAACACCTTAGGACCAGATGTCAACGAATCTCGCCACAAGTTCGCTGTCAACACCGAAGGAGATATCCGTTTTGGAATGGCAGCCATCAAAGGTGTGGGAGAAGCTGCCGTACAAGCCATCATAGACGAGCGCGAACAAAATGGTCCCTATACATCCGCCTTCAACTTCTTTGAACGTGTCAATCTCTCGCAATGCAATAAAAAGAACATTGAAAACCTGATTATAGCTGGTGCATTCGACTGTTTTAAGGACATGAAGCGAGAAACCTTCTTCGCCCCAGGATCCAAATCTGGTGAAACATATCTGGACCTTCTCGCCCGATACGGGAACAATTATCAGCAAGACAAATTCAGAGCTCAGTCGTCCCTCTTCGGCGGCATGGATATTGCCGTAAGCCATCCCCCAATTCCCAAGAACATCCCAGAATGGGGCAATCTGGAACGTCTGAACAAAGAAAGAGAACTTGTAGGTATTTATCTATCAGCACATCCGCTGGACGAATACTCCATCATCTTGGACCACGTTTGCAACACCAAACTGAATCAATTGGAGGAACAGAAAGAAGAACTCGCCCAATTGGAAGAAGTTACAATCGGAGGAATCGTCACGTCTGTCCGCACAGGAGAAAGCAAGAACGGACATCCTTATGGCATTGTCCGGATGGAAGATTTTGCGGGCAACGGAGAAATCCCACTATTCGGCAAAGATTGGATCACTTACCGCAATTTCTTCGTTGAAGGCGCTTCCCTATTCATCAAACTAAAGTTTGAAGCACATAGGTTCAGACCAGGGGTTTACAATCTGATCATCAATTCCATCGACTTATTAGCAGACATAAAAGATCAACTCATCCGTAAAATCACCTTCAATGTTCCGCTAGACAAACTGACCTCGACTATGGTGGAAGATTTAGCAGAAATTGTCAAGAAGAACCCTGGCGACGCAGAACTAATCTTCAACATCCACACCTCAGGCAACAACAGCGTATCATTGATGTCGCGCAAAGTGAAAGTGAGAGTAGAGAAAAAACTGATGCGCTACATTCAAGAGAACAACGACATAGAAGTAAAAATCAATTAAAAACAATTATTAATCCTTAAACATCAACCTTATGGAAATCAACGATTCTAATTACAACGACGTATTGGCTCAGAACAAGCCAATGGTGCTTGACTTTTGGGCAACCTGGTGCGGACCATGCAGAAAAGTAGGTCCAACAATCCAAGAACTTGCCGAGGAATACGAAGGGCAAGTCATCGTAGGAAAAGTAAATATCGAAGAGGAAGCAGATGACCTCATTGCAGAATTTGGCATCCGCAATGTCCCAACAATCTTGTTCCTGAAAGGCGGGCAAGTGGTAGACAAAGTGGTAGGAGCCGTACCCAAAAGCACACTCGAAGAAAAAATCAAAGCGCTGCTATAAGCCGCTTTCTCACACCTGTTATATCTATGGCAAACATTGACGAAGAGATACTCAAGGGAGCAGAAGAAGACGCTAAAGAAGTCGCCTTTATCCTCAACTACATGGGGTCGGAGAACAAGGAGCTCTTTACAGAGGAAGACATCTACTATTGTCTTGACGTGCTGCTGGAATATCTCGAAAAACTAAACGAAAAGGCTGATCAAGACGGATTCATCGATATTGACACAGAAGAAATCGCTAAACATATTCAGAAAAAAGCGAAAAAGGAAGGAATGGGTCCTTACGAACTCGACGCCTTGATACTCCTTATCGATGCAGAACTAGAGTACAACGAGCAACTGGAGGACTAAGCCAACAGCTTCAATTTCTCAAAGCCAACAAAGAGACCTCAGAATCACACATCAGACTCTGAGGTCTCTTTTCTATACTCGCTACAGACACAAATAATGAAGAAACCGTTAACCGTACCCCTCGGGTCCGCCAGGGTGGACCCGAGGGGTACGGTACATCGGACCCGAGGGGTACGATTCACGCCCGGTCAAATTTCAGATGAAAAAGATAGAGTCATAAAAGAGAACTTGTCATGCGGAAAAAACAGCAAATATGGAGAGGTAAAAATAGGTTTAGCGGACAATTATAATGAAAAATCACGCATCGATTTCTTTTATTATCATAAAATCCTTAACTTTGTAACGATGAAAACAAATCAGTATTAACAATTAATTTTATCTGCCTATGAAATAAAAAGAAAGAACAGGAAGCGCCTTAATCTGCTCGCCCTAAAGCGGGTAAGCACAAAGAAAACCAAACATTAATTATTAAATCAAGGCTCGTTCCATTCTTTATTTTACATACGAACACATATAATAAAATGAGCTTTTAGCTCTTGTTCTCTTAATTCTGAATACCGCCAATATTCGTACATCGAGAGCAAGTTGACTGGAAGTTCACGTCTTTGAGGCGTGAACTATTCTCTACTTGCGGATGTACAGGTCACTTGGCGGTAACCCAGAATTAAGGCAAGTAAATGAATGGTTACACGCCTTTACAATTTCAAAAACTTAACAACATGAAAACATTTAGATTTATTGGAGTAGGACTATTTGCAGTCCTTTTAAGTTTTACTTTCACCGCATGTGGTGATGATGAAGAAGAAGACTTGCCTAAAGACCCGACAACAGAAAACATTACACCAAGCGACTCAACACAAAACAAACCAACAGAAGTTCCTGAAAAACAAAAAAAACTTGTAAAATTAAGAAGGACAGAAGGTGGCTCTTACTGGGAAGCAAATTTCACTTATAACAAACAAGGAAAAATTAGTACTGTTACTGAGCACGATGACGACGATCCCACAGAGGTCTATAACATAGAATATCGGGGAGATTCCATCAGTATTGTCGACGATGGCGATTCTAGGACAACCAATACTCTTTGGGATAACAAAGTTTTAAGCACATCATCTTCTAAATTTAACTATCAACACAATCTTGTATATGATACCCATTTAATAAATGTTGATGGAGATACTTTTCTTTCTTGGGAAGAGGATAAGTTGATAAAGTTTTCCGAGCCTTATTATAAAGAGCAACATTGGACCTACGAGGGAAAAACCTGCAAAGGTTACAACCCTGTCATTTTAGCGGAAGCTTTTGATGATTGGTTCCCAGCAATGGCTCACCCAGAACTCATCGGAATGAGAACTAATTACCTGCCATCTTCTTCTTCAATTGAATATTACGATGGTGAACGCGCCTCTTGCTATTATACTTATAAATTTGATGAAGACGGCTATTTGAAAGAGTGTATAGCAAAAACATCTTCTGAAGAATCTGGAATTACTGTCGAAGCCTATTATTTCACTTGGGAATAAAAAAGTTTTAATAGCTTAAAATACAATGCGGTCGTCTAGAACTAGACGACCGCACAAAATTTCAATAGGGCTGCTAGTTGTATTTGCCCTATCCTCTACTACCACTCACTGTAGAATAAACCCAACAAAAACCACACAAGGAATCCATCAAAACATGATTGTCCGACCGCCATCCTCTTCTTCTTGGATAGTCACTTTCACCACGTCAGCAGGAAGAAGACCTTCGATGAGTTCAGGCCATTCCATGAAACAGACGTTCCCAGAATAGACATAATCCTCGTAACCGATGTCCAGTACCTCCTGCTCTTTCATGATACGATAAAAGTCAAAATGATAAACAGGTTCCCCTCGGCCATCTACATATTCATTGACTATTGCAAAAGTAGGCGAATTTATCACATCTTCCACGCCCATTTCCTCACAAACCGCTTTGATGAAGGTTGTCTTACCCACGCCCATCTTACCATAGAAGGCGAAAATTCTCTTTTCGCCCATTGCATCGACAAACGCCTTTGCTGCTTCAACGATTCCATCGATAGATTTTACTCTTATTTCCATATTATTTTCTCTTTTTTGATTGCATCGTCACCAGCGGAACAAGCATTTCTTCCATCGAGATGCCGCCATGCTGGAAAGTGTTCTTATAATAATTGACGTAATAGTTATAGTTATTGGGATAAGCAAAGAAATCGTCGTTCTGAGCAAATATATAAGTTGTACTAATATTGGGAGATGGAAGAAGCGCTGCTTTAGGCGCTTTAAGCTCAAACACCTGCTTCTGGTTGTAACTGAGATTCTTGCCCAGCTTATAACGCAGATTCGTATTGGTATTCTTATCCCCTATCACTTTAATCGGATTGTTCACACGGATAGACCCGTGGTCGGTCGTTACTACAACCTTGACATCTCGCCTCGCCAACTCCCTGAACAGCTCACGCACGGGGGAATTTCTGAACCATGACGCCGTAATGCTTCTATACGCCTTTTCGTCATTGGCTAGCTCTCTGACCATACGTGATTCAGTACGAGCATGGCTCAACATATCAATAAAGTTCACCACCAGAACATTCAAATCATTACCCATCAAATTGCCAATCCTATCAACCACCTTCTCTGACTCAACAGAATTGTTCAGTTTGAAATACGAAAAAGTATCTTTTCGGCGATACCGGTCTATCTGCGTCTTTATCAAATAATCCTCATTGAGATTCTTCCCTTCTTCCTCATCTTCATCCACCCACAAATCAGGATACATCTGAGAAATCTGCATCGGCATCAGCCCGGAAAAGATTGCATTACGCGCATATTGAGTCGCTGTAGGCAAAATGCTTAAGCAGAAGCGCTCCTCGAAAACAAAATCATCAGCCAATTCTTTCGAAATCTCCCTCCATTGGTCATAACGAAAGTTATCAAACACAACCAAGAACACTTTTTCTCCTTGGTCCAGCAACGGGAACACCGCCCGTTTGAAGACATCAGGAGACATCAGCGGGCGTTCTTCTGCACTCTGAATCCATTGCAAATAATTCTTCTTCACAAACTTCGCAAACTCATTGTTTGCCTCAGCTTTCTGCGCCATCAGCAGTTCTGACATGCCGCCATCAGTATCAGACAATTCCAATTCCCAGAACACAAGACGTTTGTACACTTCTTTCCACTCTTCCAATGTGTACGAATCATTTATCTGCATACCTATCTTCAGGAAATTCTGCTGATAGCCAGTGCTCGTCACTTCTGACTCTATTTCACGCTTATGCAAGTGCTTCTTCAACGTCAAGAATATCTGATTGGGGTTGACTGGCTTTATCAGATAATCCGCTATTTTGGAACCGATTGCTTGATTCATGATGTTCTCCTCTTCACTCTTTGTCACCATCACGATTGGAGTCGTCGGATGGATTTCCTTTATCATCGACAACGTTTCCAGTCCACTTAGACCAGGCATGTTCTCATCCAAAAAAATCAAATCGAAAGAACGCTCTCGGCAAAGGTCAAGTGCATCCTGGCCATTAGTAGCTGTAACGACCTCATACTCTTTCTTTTCAAGGAAAATGACATAAGCCTTCAGCAATTCAATCTCGTCATCCACCCACAACAATGTACCATTCATATCTATAAGTTCTTTAGGTAACCTTTGCAAAGTTAATCAAAATCCTCACACCTCCCAAACTCGTATTCTCTTTTTTCTTCATATTGCAATCTTTCATTTCACAGCCAGCCCAATCCTCTCTCCTCACCTATTGATAGCCTAACAACTTCATCATTTAACATGTACTTTCACCTTATCTTCTGGAGTTAAGTCTGGAATTTTAATCTCATAAGTGACTGAACGCGGAAGAGTAAATACATATTCATAATTCCCTTTGCTATCACATCGCCATGCTGAATGAATAGCGCCATAAGGCGTATGAACCTTGGTACGCATCCACGTAATGCGAGGTTGGGAACGCAAAGAAGGATGATTGGCAGGACGGCGGTCGGCATGCGGCGCAAGCACAACATGACTGAAGCCTGGAGCTCCGGGCCTTATTCCTCCCATCGTTGCATACATCCATTCTGCAATGACGCCGTAAGCATAGTGATTGAAAGAGTTCATGTTCCAAGGATGCTTGTGAAAACCTCCCTCGCGTGTATAAGAGTCCCAACGTTCCCAAATAGTCGTAGCCCCTTGATCAACACTATAAAGCCACGAAGGGTTATCACGTTGCAGCAGCAGAGCGTAGGCAAGATCATCCATTCCTTCATCAGAAAGAGTGGGGCAAAGAATAGCCGTTCCAACAAAACCTGTAGACAACCTATAGCCATTCTGCTCTATCTTCTTCCGCAAAGCAGCACGTGCCTCCTCACGACAGGATTCGGGCAAAAGGCCCAAGCGCAAAGCCAGCAGGTAAGCAGTTTGTGTAGTCTTTTTCAATTGTCCATCAGGCTGTAAATAACGTTGCTGAAACTCTTGGCGAATATCGGCATACAGCTGTCGATATTGCAAGGCTTCCGCTTGCTTACCCAATACTGCCGAAACACTATCCATCAGCTGAGCCACATACGCATAGTATGCCATTGCCACATAACGTTCTTCCAGAGGATCATAAGCAAGCCAGTCGCCAGTAGCAGTACCCGCGCCAATATGATGATACTTGATGCCTGTCTCTGCATCCGTCTCTTGCTGAAGAGCCAGATACTGCATCCATCGAGTCATGCTCTCATAATTCTCTTCCAAGATACTTTTATCCCCCGTCATATAATAAACATTCCAAGGAACTATCACGCCCGCATCACCCCATGCAGCTGTACCATATCCCCAGAAATTGCAATAAGGAGCAATATCGGGATAAGCTCCGTCCTCACGCTGTGAATTTCTCAGGTCACGCATCCATTTCTTATAGAAAGAAGCCGCGTCCGATTGATAAAGCGCGGTTCGAGAGAATATCTGCGTGTCTCCTGTCCATCCCAACCGCTCGTCACGTTGGGGGCAATCGGTTGGAACACTAAGGAAATTCCCTCGCTGACTCCACCATATATTCTGATAAAGCTGGTTGATGCTGGCATCTGAGCATGAGAATTCTCCCCATTCTGTGATATCAGAGCCTACCACCTGAGCTGTCAGACGAACTATCTCCACATCATCTGTAGCCGTGATGGACACATAACGGAAGCCCATAAATGTATGTGTGGGGTGATAAACCTCCCCTTTAGCATCGCCTCGAAAAGTATAAGAAACTTGGGCATCGGCTTGACGCAGATTATATGTCCACACGCTTCCGCCTGGCCCATCCTCCAAACGCCCATCGTGGTCACCATTCTCATTAAGCATCTCTCCATGCCGCAACGTCATGACGGTTCCGCCTCGTGCCTTAGCCTTAAACAGCACCCAACCCACCATGTTCTGCCCAAAATCCACAACAGCTGTCTCACCTCGACGAAGGTTGAAAGATTTGTTGCGCACAATCCTATCTGCCTTTATTTTTCCATACTTCGTACCCGTATCTACTGTATCATGATAAATTACGATGCTTTGTGGTTTCTGCCACAGATGTTCGTCACGAACACGTACTTCTGGTCCCTCAAATGGCACCAGCGACACCTGCACACTCTTATTTTCTACAGCCGATTCCCAATCTGCAGGAACGCGCCTCGCGTCATAAATCTCTCCATCGTAGATGTCGCCCGCAATTAAGGGGCCGTTCAAACTATACACCCAAGTGCTGTCTGTCTTGGCCACGCAACTGCCATCCACCTCTATTCGTGCCCAAAGCGACAGTTGAGGATGCGCACCATACACTTCTCTACTTATTTCTCCTGCCCACCAACCACGACTCAGCTGCACTTGTATCTCATTTTTCCCTTTTCGCAACAACGGCGCAATGTCAAATACCTGAAAAGACACTTCCTTGCGATAGTCTGTCCATCCCGGCTTTAATTCATGATTCCCTACACGTTTGCCATTAACAGACACATCATAGACTCCCAAAGCCGTAGCATATAACTTTGCGGTCTCAGGCTTTTTCTCTACCTCAAACACTTTTCTGAATAAAGGCATTCCTTCTGCCGATTGATTCGTGGTTATCCATATTGCCCCTTGCGCAGAAAGACAAGTTACTTTCAACATAAACATAGCCACGAAAATCCATGTTCTGCATATAATCCAATTCACTTTTTCCATAAAAGCAGTTTTTTATATAGCTATTCGTCCCTTGCCTCGCTCCGTTCTTTCATTCAGGGAAAAATCATCATCCCACAATGTCCATTCTGGCGACAAGGTTTCTTAGAAAATGAAATTCTCTTCCTCCTCGAATTCCTCCACCTCACTCTCTTCTACTGGCTCAGGCAAATCTGTCGGTTCGTCCAAAGTACTATGTTCATCCTCTGTTATCTGCAGAGAACCTATCCTGTCAAAATACTCATCGTAGAAGTCAAAGTAATCGGCAAAGCTCAATCCTCTCATGAGCTTAGCCAAGTTCTCCTCGCTAATGATAAAGCATTTCAATCCTTCAAGTTTATATGCCATATCTGCATTATTCAGCAAGCGATGCATATAAATATACGCCTCATCATAGTTAAGGAACGTGCGAACCTGCAGCATATCGATTCCTTCCCCTTTCTCTATGGCGATATCAAAATTACGAACGGTAAATGCCGTAAAGTTATATCGGGCCATTTCATACAGCAGCTGATTTTCGTCCACCGTACCGTGCTCATAAGCTATCGCAAAGACAAAATCCGTATTCTTCTCGCTGCTGAAAGAGGAATCATTGGCAAGCGAATCCGCCTCATCACTCCATCCACGCCTACGTTCCCAAATACTTCCCATCTCAAACTTTCCATCTTGCAGCAGGCGGCCTTCTTTCAACCCTTTCACATACAATCCAGCTAATTCGCTGACACTTGACTGCGGATACTTCTCCACCAAAGTCTTCAAATCCTCCATGAAATGTTCGCGATCGCCCAATTCCAGTTTGCTCATTGCCTCAAGGAACATGAAACGTGCACGATTCTCACCCTCAGCATACTCTTTTCCCATCTCCTGACTATTGTTCACAACGGTTTGGTATTCACCAGCCGTAAATGCTTCATAGGTCAAACTGTAAATGGAATCCTCTATTTGCTTGCCAAACCTTTCCTTGTATTCAAAATTAGGATCGGCTATCAGCTTTCCATGTTCATTCTCTGGGAATTCCGTCATCAGCTTCTGCCTATACACCTCAGCGTCATCCCTTCTCTCCAATCGTGAATATAACTGGAACATGTTATAATACACCTCGTCCATCTGCTGGAAATCGGGGAAGTCTGTCAGTATCCGAAGGAATGTCCGTTCAGCCAGAGGGAAATTGTCCATACGGTCTTTATAGATGACCGCTGAGCCATACAATCCTTCCACCAATGCAGCATTTGATGCATCCATCTGCTCTGCCGTCAGCGGTATATCCTTCAGATAGTATTCAGGCCTATGGGGGTCATTGGCATATTCCTCCGCTTTAATAGAATCTTTTGCTGCTTTTGACAGATTTTTGTTTGCCTCATAAATGCTGTCTTCTACAGCCGCAATACTATCTTGCACAGCCTTCAAACTGTCAGACAGTTCTTCCTCGTTAAAGTCGCTTAGCACCGTCTTGTTGTTGCGACGCCAGTCATCTGCCAACTCTCTCTTGCCCCATTTCTTTTCAAATTCCTTCTTGCCCGCAGCAACCGAAGTCGGATTATAGAAATACCAGACAGCCGTCTGCCCATTGCCATTCATACGTCCAGCAGCAGATTGCGCACCTGCACGCTGAGCTGTATTCGTCTGCTGGCTTCGGTTCATCGCATTCAATTCTTTTCTTTCTTCCTCTTTCTCCTTCTTCTTCAGTTCCTCTATCATCTTCTCAATCTTATCCATTCTGGCTGCAGAATCCAGTTTTGCCATCATCTGCAAGCTGTCCTGCAACTCTACGGCTGACGAGAAGGGCAGAAGCTCATCAAGGATTTTACTTCTCTCGTCTACCTCCTTGTAATGCTCATGTTCCTTGTCCAACAGGCCAAGCACTTGGGAGTAGCATCGCTGAGCATCGACAAACTTTTCCGTGTCCCAATACAAACGCCCCAGGTGCAGCAGCACAACACCCTTCTCAAGCCCATTCCTCGTGCTCTTCTCCGCCCCGTCCTTGTAGGCCCAGATGGCACGTGCTGTGTCTCCATTCGCCAGATGAATGTTTCCTATGGCATAATACACCTGATCCAGATACTCTTTGTTCTTGGGGTTCTTAGCCATGGCATTCAGTTTTCGTATCATCTGCTTTGACTTTCCTTTCGACATGACCTCTGTCATCTGAATCCGGGCATTGAACTCCAATTCATAAGGCGGATTTCTTCTGATGACTTTCTTGAAGTACCTGTATGCCTCAGGCGCATGGCCAATCTTATGGTACAGCTGCCCTAGCAATAAATACATACGCGTCTTGGGCAAGCTGCGATGCTCTGCCTTCAAAGCTTTCTCCAAATTAAGTATGGCCTCAGGGTATTGGTTCTGCCGCAGCTGCATGTCGGCAAGAACAGAAGCCTTAAGTGGTTCCAAATCTGTAGGGAAGCTATCGCGCTGCGCACGTGCAATCAAGTCCTCCGCATCATAAAACCACTCCATCTCTGCATAGCAACGAGCCTCGAGCAGACGAGCCTTCGCCACCAAGTCTGGCTTGGAGAAATAAAGGCGCTGAATGTAGGCAAAGGTTGATGCTGCCTCCATGTATTCTCCCTTTCGGAACTGCGCCTCGCCCATGAGAAACCACGCACGCCACAAGAAAGGATTGTACTCCTTCTGGCTCAGCCACACCTTGTCTTTTTCCGTCTTGGCACGGCTCTTATTCCACTCAGGACGCTTGGTAATGCTATGAGTTTTTATGGTTTTCTGACATTTTTCCACAGCCGTGCTGAAATTACTTGTTCCCAGCTTCAACGTGGCCTTGTTACCCGTCACATAAAGCGGTATCAGTTCCGTAAAATTATCCTTATTGCCTTCTTCTTGCAGCAAACGACCCTCCTTAAAAGCTTCATTTCCATTAAAGTAAGTATTATACCTTGCCTTAAAGGCCTGCACTCGACGAGTGAGCGCCGTATTCTTATTAGACGAACACGCCGCAAGCACCAATAGCGCTGCATATATATATAATATGTACAATATTCTTCTCAAACTCCAAGCAAGGCATTATATACCTATAATAATAACGGAATATTTTCCTTTTTATTGTATGCGAATCTTGCAAAGCGCAATCAAGAGACAGATTCATCGGAGGGTACTCTGTCAGCACCTGATTTCATTAGCTTGAAAACCTCACTTCAAGCATCCTTAAAACGGTGTGACTCACACCCCAAACTCGGTCAGACTCACACCTATACCATAGGTCAGAGTCTGACCGATTTTAAGGTGT